>CAYUVM010000151.1:0-8762 GCA_964447935.1 uncultured Cytophagia bacterium
GCGGTGTGCCGGGGCGAGAATGTAACAAGGCCGTAGCCGCGCCACTGCGCGGCTGAGAGATAACCGGAGCTGCGTCAATGGCAAAGCTCCTTCATGCTGAAAAATTCGTCTGCCTGATTTTCTCACGACCGTTGAACCAACTGTCCGACATGTTTATCGACGCCTTGATTATATAATGATAGCAAGAAAAATATAGCAGTCGGCGGCGAGAAAAGCAAGCTGATTTTAAAAATTGCTTTTGTATCCCCGCCTTTTCTTGATTATATTATCAGTCGTTCCATTTCAGAGTGCTTTGAACATCTTTTGGTAAGGAGAACACAGTTGAAAATAGGGATTCCCCGGGAAGTTTTGGAAGGCGAGACGCGCGTGGCCGTGGTGCCGAGTATGATCGCCGTATTAAAGAAAAGCAACCATGACGTCTTTATTGAAACCGGCGCCGGCCTGCGGGCCTCCTTCGCCGATCGTGAGTATCAAGACGCCGGCGCGGTGATTAGCCCGAATTGCCGCGAACTTTATCAAGCCAGTAATGTTGTTCTAAAATTTCAGCCGCCGCGCTTGCATCCGCAGGCGGGCGCGCATGAGGCCGACCTGCTCGCTGCCGGCACCGCGCTCATTTGTTTTATGGAGCCGCATCTTTATCCGGAAGCCATGCGCAAGCTGGCGGCGCGGAAGATTACCGGCTTCGCGATGGATTACGTGCCGCGCATCACCCGCGCCCAAACAATGGATGCGTTGAGTTCTATTTCTACCATCATCGGTTACAAAGCGGTGCTGGTGGCGGCGTATCACTTGGGCAAACTTTTTCCGCTGTTGATGACGGCGGCAGGCACGATTCCGCCGGCGAATGTAATGATTCTCGGCGCCGGCGTGGCCGGATTGCAGGCCATTGCCACTGCACGGCGGCTCGGCGCCAAAGTCGAAGCCTTCGACCCCCGTCCGGCAGTAAAAGAGCAGGTCAAAAGCCTCGGCGCGCAATTTATTGACATGGAAATCACCGAAAACGTCGAAACTGCCGGCGGCTACGCCAAAGAACAATCCGAAGCGTTTTTGCTGAAAGAGCGCGACGCCATCGCCGCTCGTTTGCCCAAAATGGACGCCGTGATCACCACCGCCCAAGTCTTCGGCAAACGCGCGCCGCTGCTGATGACGGAAGCGATGGTGAAACTCATGCGCCCTGGCTCGGTGATCGTCGATCTCGCCGCCGATCAGGGCGGGAACTGTGAATTGAGTGAGCCGAATAAAACCGTCGTCAAGCACGGCGTCACTCTCATCGGCGTGGTGAATTTAGCCAACACGCTGCCGGTACACGCGAGTCAAATGTATTCCAAAAACATCACGAATCTGTTTTTGCATTTATACAAAGCGCCGGACGGCGCCCTGGATTTCACCGACGAGATCACCAAAGGCGCCTGTCTCACGCATCAGGGTGAAATTGTGAATGCGAGTGTAAAGAAAATTATATCGGGGTGAATTTAAACCCGTCGACCGCGAATTAACGCCAATTTACGCGAATGAAAAACTTAACGGGTATTCGCGTAAATTGGCGGTTCGTCAAAAACCTTCGCCGGTAAGATAGTTTTTAGGATAACAGCGTAAAACTTAAAGCGAAAACGACGCTTTACTCCAACTCACTTTCGCAAAGTGGCCACCACTTGCGCCAGGACTTTTTTGGCGTCGCCAAACACCATCATGGTTTTGGGGTCATAAAACAACTCATTATCAACGCCGGCAAAACCCGAGGCCATGCTGCGCTTGATCACCACCACCGACTGCGCTTTGTCAACATCAAGAATCGGCATGCCGTAAATCGGCGAGCTTTGATCGGTGCGCGCCGCCGGATTGACGACGTCATTCGCGCCCAGCACGATGGCCACATCCGCTTCGCCGAAAAGCGGATTGACTTCTTCCAATTCCAACAGCTTGTCGTAGGAAATATTCGCTTCGGCCAGCAGCACATTCATGTGGCCGGGCATGCGGCCGGCCACCGGGTGAATTGCATATTTGACGTCCACGCCCTTCGTTTCCAGCAAATCCTGCAACTCGCGCATCGCATGATGCGCTTGCGCCACGGCCATGCCGTAGCCGGGGGCCACAATCACATGCCGCGCCACTTCTAAAACGGTGGCCAGATCTTCCGGCGAGTACGCTTGCACTGTGCGCGTCTCTTGCACGCCGCCGGATTTTTGCACCACGGCGCCCAAGCCGCCAAACAACACATTGGTAAAAGAACGGTTCATCGCCTTGCACATCAAAATGGCGAGAATCAATCCCGAGGCGCCATCCAGCGTGCCGGCAACGATAAGCAGTTTGTTGTTCAACACAAATCCCAGCGCCGCGGCCGAAAGCCCGGCGTAGGAATTGAGAATTGCAATCACCGTTGGCATATCGGCGCCGCCGATGCCCATCACCAGCAGAAAGCCGAAGATCAGCGCAAAAATCGCCACGAGCGGCAAAAGCCAACTGCTGGCGGGATTAATAATCAGCGCCACCCCGAGCGCCACCGCCAGACCCAACACCACCATGCTCACCACATTTCTTCCCGGATAAATCAACGGCTTGCCGGAGATCATCTCTTGCAGCTTCGCAAACGCAATGGCCGAGCCGGTGAAGGTGAGATAACCGAGAATCATTTCGGAGACCAACACCGCGATGGTGAAAGTGTCAATGTTCGGCGCGCGCTGATAATATTCCGCGGTGCCAATCAGCGCCACGGCCAAAGAGCCGAATGCATGCGACATGGCGGTCCGCTGCGGCACCGCCGTCATCGGCAACTTCAGCGCAATCGGAACGCCGACAATCAACCCCACGGCGATGGCGCCAATCAACAGATCATAACGATGCACGCCAAACGCCAGCAGCGTGGCGACCACAGCGATGAGCATGCCGCCGGCGCCGGCCCAATTTCCCCGCCGCGAGGTTTTGACCTCGCTCATCCATTTTAAAGAAAGAATAAAAAGCACCGCTGCCAGCACATAAAGGTAACCAACCAGAGTTGCCATTATTTCTTCTCCCCCCCGCGATCTTTTCTAAACATTTTCAAAATCCGCTCGGTGATCATAAAACCGCTGATGGCGTTGGTCGCAGCCAGCGCCACGCCGATGGTGGCTAAAGTGAGAATGAAATTATTTTTGGCATGGGCAATCACAATCAGCGCGGCCACCACGGAAACCGAAGAAATCGCATTGGTCAGCGACATCAACGGCGTGTGCAGCAATTTGGAGACATGCCGGATCAACTCTAATCCTAAAAAACTTGCCATTAGGAAGATCAAGAGATTGACAATGATATCACTTTGGGTAATTGCAGTTGGCATTACAACTCCTCATAAAATATTCCAGTAGTTAATTGCGGTTAAAAATTTAATTATTTCCCATCATTATTGCAAGCACAAAGAGCAGATTTCAGCAACCGCGGCGGCGTTGCCTTGGAGAATTCCGGCATAAAATTCATTTGCTTTTATAAGTCCGGGCACATAGATTGGTTGCGAACCAATATTTTATTTAACCCCAGGCAGTAGAATAAGCAGCCAGAGAAACATCTTTTAGGATCACCGAATAAGTAACTTGCTCATTTTATAAGTTTGTCATACCCGCGCGCTTTGGGCGAGAATCCAGTTTTTAAAAGCGTGGATGCCCGCTTAAAGCGTTCGGGCATGACGATCATTGGGGTCAGTTATTTAATCGGCATTCCTTCGCTTGGCCTCAGCAAGCCACTGATTAAAAAAATGCCAGACCACAAACCCTATTTAGCCGCCTTCCTAACCTTCGGAGCGCTGGCGCTTTTCGACGCGTTGATCGGCGGCGCGATTTCAACGCTGCTCCGGCTTGGCGGCTGGACGGCACTCGATCAACGCTTGAACGATGTTTATCACGTCAATTATGCCGTGATCGTCACCGCCGCGCTGCTTTGGCATTACGCGCATTTCAAACATCGTCCCGCGGTTCTCGCCATCGCCATTCTTTTTTTGGGTTATGTCGAAGATACGCTGTTCTACTTGCTGACCCCTTTGTTCAATCCTGCCATAAAATTATTGACCAAAGGCGAACTTTTCCAAATGGCCGGCGGCGAAATATTACCCCAGCAAATTTCCGGCTGGCTCGGCTGGGTGGGAAGAGCCTGGTGGGGGCGCAATATTGCGTTGGATCGGCCCATTTTATTTGCCGTCAATGCAATCGCTATTTTAAGCGTGATTTTGTTGTTTTGCCTAAAACACCAATCCGCCCATAAAACAAGCGCCCGCAGTGGGTTTTTAGGTAAAACCCTTTTTATCGATTAGGAGCCTGCCAGCAACCAACGGACGGAAAAATGCAACCAGAAAAAACCACCCTTGCCACCGTCAGCGCCGATTTGCAAAAAGAAATTGCCACTCGCCCAAAAGTCGAACACGCGCGGCTGGCCCTGGAGCAGATGATCAGTGAAATCTCCACGCTTTTTCTCAATTTGCCGTGGCACGAAGTCGACGTCGGCATCAACGATGCGCTGGAGATCATGGGCATGCTTGCCGGTGTGGATCGCAGTTATTTGTTTTCGTTATTGGATGACGGCAAAACCGCGCGCAACACGCACGAATGGTGCGCGCCGGGCGTGGCGCCGCAAATCCAAAACTTGCAAGAAGTGCCGCTCATGGATTTCAAATGGCTGCATCCGCAAATTCTTGCCGCCACCACCGTTTATATTCCCCGGGTTAAAGCGCTTCCGCCCGAGGCCGCGGTGGAAAAAGCGATGTTGCAGGCGCAGGACATTCAATCTTTACTCATCGTGCCGCTGACTTCGAGCGGTCGCGTGCTGGGCTTTCTCGGCTTCGACGCCGTCAAATCCGAAAAAGTTTGGGTGGAAGAAGATGTGCGCATGTTGCACGTCGTCGGCGAGATTATCGTCAGCGCGCAGCAGCGCCGGCAAGCCGAGCAGGCGTTGCAGGAAAGCGAAGCCCGCTTGCGCGCCATCGGCAACGCGTTGCCGGATATCGTTTTTGTTATCACCGAAGAAGGCCGGTTTGTCGAAATTCTCACCTCCGCCGACAACCTGAATTTTCTCGCGGCGAATAAACTCAAAGGCCAGCGCTTTCACGAAGTTTTTCCGCCGGCGCTGGCCGAGCGCTTTCTTGCCGCCGTGCACGAGACGATCACCTCCGGGCAATCCCAACTGTTGGAATGTGATTTGAAAACTCCCGCCGGGCAGCGCTGGTTTGAAGCGCGCACCGCGCCTTTGCCGCTAAAAATCGATGGCAAGAATTGCACGGTGTTTATTGCGCGCGATATTACCGATCGCAAACGCGCCGACGACTTGCAAAATCAAAACCTATATTTGCAGGAAGAATTGCGCAGCGAGATGCGCTACGGCGAGATGCTCGGCGTCTCGCCGGTGATGCAAAAAGTTTTTCATAACCTCGAAAAAGTGGCGGCTACCGACTCCACCGTTTTACTGCTCGGCGAAACCGGCACCGGCAAGGAATTGATCGCGCGCGCGATTCATCGTTTGAGCGCAAGAAAAGACGGAGTGATGGTGAAGGTTAATTGTGGCGCGTTGCCCGCGGGTTTGGTGGAAAGCGAATTGTTCGGCCACGAGAAAGGCGCGTTCACCGGAGCGACGGAACGGCGCAAAGGCCGCTTCGAGCTGGCAGACAACGGCACAATTTTTCTCGACGAAGTTGGCGAGTTGCCGCCAGAAACGCAAGTGAAATTGCTGCGGGTTTTGCAGGAGCAGCAATTCGAGCGCGTCGGCGGCGACGAGACATTACAAGTGAATGTGCGGGTGATTGCGGCAACCAATCGCCATTTGGAAGAAGAGGTGCGTAATGGCGCCTTCCGGCCCGACTTGTTTTACCGGCTGAATATTTTTCCCATTGCCGTGCCGGCGCTGCGCGAGCGCTGCGAAGACATTCCCTTGTTGGCAAATTATTTTGTCGGCCAGTTTTCCCGCCGGCTGGGCAAACACCTTACCGGCCTTGACCTGCAAGCCTTGGAAAAATTGCAGGGCTACGCCTGGCCGGGCAACGTGCGCGAGCTGGCCAATATTTTAGAGCGCGCGGTGATTTTATGCCCGGGAAAAATCTTGCAGGAAAAAGACCTCGGCGAGTTGCATGAAAATGCGCGCGCCCCCGAAAATTTTATGACTTTGCAGGAAGCCGAGCGCCGGCACATTTTGCAAGCGCTCGAAAAAACCAACGGCGTTTTAGCTGGCCCGCACGGCGCCGCGCAATTGCTCGGTCTCAATCGCTCGACATTGTGGTCGAGGATGCGAAAGCTGGGGATTAATCTGACGAAATAGTTTTTTAATTCTGCAAAAAATTCTTGCTTCTAAAAAATTATTCCTGTTTATTGAGCAAGGGAATTTCCGATAGAACCGATTGCTGACAACACAACAGAGTATGATGCCAAGGCCAAGCTTTCAATAATTATAACGGTAAAAAATCTAGTACCAAGAATCGTTAATTTTCCGTGTTTTGCCTACAGTTAAATAATTGATAATGCACGTTCTGTCGCAGAAAAACAGTTAGGCGGGTTAAGTTTGAACACATAAAATCTGTCTCTGATTCGAATAAAAATATCTTCCAAAAGAAGATACAAGACGAATAGCAAAAATCCGTAAACTATAATTTTCCCGAACTCATACATATAATGAATTTCGCGTTTGATTTGCGCAACATTATTTGCTATCTGCTTGAGAACAAAACTACTATCGGCGGCGTGATTGCTGTTCCCATTATTCTTCTTTACATCCGTCATCGTCTCAACATAAGAAGAGATTTGCGAAACCCTGCTATTCAAGAATTTGCCAAAGCCGCTACTGAGTTTCGTAATACTTTCACGAAAGACGAATTGTTTTTCAAAAAGCCGCATACGGATCAAAAGACCTGCGCTGAGTACGCTTTCACTTTGCATTTGAGAGAAAGATTTCCCGTTCACGAAGCGGCCATGCAAAAATTCAGGGCGGTTTTGCCTGACAATCAAAAAGCCGCCTTTGACAACGCTTGGGAACGTTACAAGTATGCTGGCGAACACAAGAATTCTAATCGTAAAAAATGGGAAGAATATGAGTTTCATTTGTATACAGTAACAATCAAGAATGACAAAAACCGAAGAAAAGCAGCGTTAAAATATCTAAATAAATTGCTGAAATTTTCAGATATAAATTATGTGTTCAGATTTAAGATTTCAAATCTGTACTGGCTTGCGCGAAACATTACGGTAACTTGAACGCTTACCCCCGTTTTAAAAAGCACAAGACATAATTTGCTATAGTCGCCATTAAGCTAAAAGATAAAATGACTACGTGATATGAACCTTGAAAACATAGTAGCCAACGAATAAAAAATAAACGCAAGCACGATACAGCCAAATCCTTTTAGTTTATGCCATCCACTCTCAGAAAAGATTACGTTTATACCGTAAAGCCCGGCACCCGCCGTCGAGAAAATAGAAACAAGAAAACAAACGAACAAGAAAAAATTCACCAATTCCTCAATAAGTTTGGGATAGAATTGGCTACTCTTGCCATATCTATTGGTACTCTCGTTTTTGTTTGGATGCAAACCGATATTAGCAAACAGGCCATGCGAATTGGCAGCAGACCATATGTCGGCATAGACAATGTTACATGGTCGGAAAGTTCTGGAGATGCAGCCTTTAGCAGAACTTTTATTATTAAAAACTCCGGTCAAACCCCAGCCTATTATACTCGCATTGTGTATAAAATGGAATCGCTTTCCATAAATTCCACTCACAGTTTTCCAGGATTTGGCAAGAAAGACAGCATAGAAAGCAAAATTTTCATGCCTGCTGGAGGCACTAAATCGTTTGATTTGGTGGAGAAAAGCTACTTTGAGCATCCTGATTCTATTAAATTTTTCGTACACGGAATTATCGAATATAGCGATATTTTTAATGAACATCATTTCACGGAGTTCGGCTTTCGCTTTGCATCGGATTATATTAGCATAGAATATTGTAAAGATCATAACCGAGCAGATCAGGTAAGGTAAAAATCGCCTAACAGTGCATAGTTTGACACACCAAATAAATCATGAAAATCGAAGAATGACAATAACCCTCAAAGAATCGCTCAACTGCACGGTGCTTTCCCTGCTGATGCCGTGTGTTCTCTTTTGCCTGTTGGCCGGTTGCACCACCGTCGATCCAACCGTTGCAGAACTGCAACGTCTCCAAGGAACATGGGAGGGAGTCACGGCGGGCGACGAAGTCACCATCACGATCACCGGCAATTCATTCCACTTTTACCGGGACACGAACTTTTGGTTTGAGACGACCATTACACTGTCTGCCGGCACAGACCCACAGCAGCTACGCGCCACCATCAAACGCTGCCCACCATCGCAGAATAATGCCATCGGCAAAGTGGTCCCCGCCATCTTCAAGATTGCGGACGGGACACTGACCCTGGCCGCGTTCCAAGACCACGAAGCAGAGCCGCCGAAGAACTTTGAAGACGAAGAGGCGATGCGCTACGAACTCCGGAAGGTTCAACGTCAGAAGAAGAACGCCGAAGCAACCACATCCGAATGAAAACGTGCTTGCATAACTTTGCGTGCGGATTGGCAAGCCGTGCATGAAATTGAGGTCGGTGGTAGATTCAAAGTTTGCCTTCCAAGTGAAGTGTGTGCTATGCTCGCCGAGCCGCACACGCTCACGTTAACGCGCACAAGACAACATGCCATTGGGCCTGATCCCCAGGAGGAATGACGATGTCGAAGCATTACGTTTTCGCGATGAAATTTGCAAAGGTTTATCCGCTGTATGTTCAAA
>CAYUVM010000152.1:0-8731 GCA_964447935.1 uncultured Cytophagia bacterium
GCTATCTCAGCTAGAGCGCGCGGCCGGATGTGGTTCTCAATGCTGCCAGTTTTCGGCTTTATATTCTTTTTCCCAGCAGCGCCGCGACCAATTTTTATCGTCTGAGTTATAACACCGGCACGTGGAGTGTTGATGCTGGATTTCCCCGTCCGCTGACTGCCCTGGGAGAAGGTGAAAGCAAAACACCGGCAAGCCTCAGCCGCGCGATGAACGGCGAGTTGTGGATTTTTCGAGTGAAAGACAAGTTGTTGCAGGCGGTGCGTTCAAATGATGAGGGCCTTTCGTGGTCCGGGATTATTACGGTCAAAGCCGGCCTGAATTACAAACGCGGCTTGACCGATGCACAGGCATTCACTGCCGGCGGGAAAAATTATATCGGCGTGGCGTATGGCGAAACCGAAAAAGCCGGGGTGAAGACGCGTTTCGGTTTTCTCTATCATCGCGACGGCGATCCGGAAAATTCCTGGTCGGATGAATCGACGGCGTTGACGATGATGGGCAAGGAAAATTCGACGAGTAATCTGTCTTTGGCCGCAGACCCCGAGAATAATCTTTATTTGTTTACGCAGAACGACAGCGCTGCCGGGCTTGACCCGCGCAATTCTCTTTATAAAAGGAATGCGGCTACCGGGCTGTGGCAGTCTTTCAAAGTCAATACTTCCACGCTCTGGACCTCTCCGGCGATTGCAGTACAGGGAGCGAGCAAGCTTTTTTTAATGGGGATCAACACCGGCACGGGCAAGGGCGAGTATAAAATTGTTAATATAACGAAGGAAAACCTGGCCGCAACGGCGACAGCAAACCCTCTGTTTGATTCTGGTGCGGATTTTTTTGCCGATTTGAGTGCGCCGTTACATGCGGTTGATGGGACGACGCAATTGATGGTTTGCGTCGAGAACACAACGGCTGGCAAAATTTGGTACAACCGTCTTGAAATTGCCGGCAACACGGGCGGCGGTGGAGGCGGTGGATGTATACCGCAAGCCGCAGCGAGTCCAGCGGCGATTATGGGTACGAAGGGCAGCACCAGTGAATTTTACAAGCCCAATCAAAACAAGGTATTTTTTCACGATGGGGCGTGGTGGATGGCAGCGCCCTCGGCAACGGAGAGTGCATGGTTCCTTTGGAAAAAAACGGGCTCGACGTGGATAAAAGAAATTTCGCTGGCGATGCTCGGCCCAAGCTCGATCAAATTGGATTGTTATATAGACTCTCCCAATAATAAGCTTTATCTGCTCGCGGCACAAAACTCGGCGAAAATTTTGCGGCTCACGTATAACCTGGAGGAAGGGACGTTCACTCCAGACCTCGGTTTTCCAGTAACGCTTACCGGTTTCTCCTACCAAAGTGAAAATCCGTCTGTGCTGACGCGTGCGAAAAATGGCGAGTTGTGGGTGTTCGGTTCGCGCGCCAGCGGTTTATATGCGCGCCGGTCAGCGAATGGCGGACAAACGTGGACAGCCGATATCAAAATCAAAACGCTGAACGTTAGCCTCGCGCTGGCCGATGCCGTGACGTTCACCAGCAACGGACAAAATTTTGTCGGAGTTGGTTACGGCGAAGACACCGACCCCAAAGCGCGATATGGTTTTCTCATCCACAAAGACGGCGATGCCGATAATGTGTGGACAGATGAATCCAGCCAACTCCTTCTGCCGACCGGCACGCAGGCCGATGATCATATCAATATGGCGGTATCGGCGAACAACGAAGTTTTTCTGGCAGTCAAAACCAAGCCGGGCGCGGCCGCGGCGCCGGGCATTAACCTTTACAAACGTGCTACCAATGGCGGTTGGAGCAGTTTTACAGTTTTTAAGGCCAGCCAGGAAACACGGCCGGCGGTGGTGATTGACGAGACGAATAACGAGGTGTATATTTTTACGACTTTGCTGGGTTCGCCGCGATATGGCCGCTATAAAAAATGTTTGATCGGCGAAGAAGCCACTTTGGCCACTGCGACCTCCAAAGCGTTTTTCCAAAATGCCTCGGACGATTTTTATAATGTTTCTGTACCACCACATCGCGTCAATTACTGCACCGGGTTGCTGATTGCCGCCGAGAACAACACCAACGCCAAAATCTGGTATCAAATTTTCCCAATTAATGGCGGTGATATTCCGCCGCCCACTGCTGCCATCGTCGGCAATATAACGGCGACGCCGACAACGGTTAATCAAAATGCCGCGTACACGATTCCGCTTACCTTGGGCGCGTCGGGAAGCTTGGTGGCGGGCAATACGATCACCGTGGTCTGGCCGAACGGCACCACATTGCCGGCAACGATGGCGAACACGGCGGTCAGCGTGAACGGCGTGAATGCAACAAGTGTCACGACAACGCCGGCCACGCGGCAGGCGGTGGTGACGATTCCAGCGAATATAGCCGGCGGAACGGTCGCGACGCTTACGTTTGCGGCGGCATCCGGAATCACGAATCCAGCCGCGGCGGCGAACTACACGCTCATTGCCAAAACGACGGCGCAGCCATTGGACGCGGTCTCGCCGTTGTATGCAATCGGCGCTGGTGTGATTACGCCAGTGACGATTGGCGCAGTCGCGGTGAATCCGGACACAGTGAATCGTTCGGCGGGTTACACGATTCCACTTACCCTCGGGGCCACGGGTGGGCTTGCGGCGGGTGCAGGAACGATTACCATCACCTGGCCGAATGATTTTACATTGCCAGCGACAATGGCGAACACGACGGTAACCGTTAACGGTATGAACGCTGCGGCAGTGACGAGCAACGCCGGAGCGCGACAGGCTGTCATCACGGTTCCGAGCGCTATTGCCGGCGGCGCAACGGTGAATTTGATTTTCCTCAAAACCGCGGGGATTAAAAATGCCACCACCGCAGGTGATTATACATTGCAAGCGCAGACAAGCGCACAACCAGTAAATGGAAACTCGCCGGCATTTAACCTCAAGGCTACGATCATTGTACCGCCGCCGGGCCTGAATTCCGGTCAGCTTTTAGCGAGCCGCACCAAAGCACCGTATGATAAATCGAGTCAGAGCAAAATTTTTTACCTCGGCGGCAAATGGTGGACGGCAGCGCTGGATAGCGCCGATGCGAAATGGTATCTGTTCTCATACAACGGCAGTGCGTGGACACGCGGAATTCAGATTGACTCACGCAGTGCTTCTCGCGCCGATTTTGCGCTTGATGCGCCGAGCAATCGTCTGTATGCGTTGATCTCACAGGGCACCGCGACGTATTTCAATCGCTTGCTGTATGCCAGTGGCGGTTGGAGCTTGGAAGCACAAGTGCCCCTGGCAGGTTTCGAGCATGGCACCGGGGCAAATGTGGTGACGATCACCCGCGCCAAAAACGGTTTTCTCTGGGTGTTCCGCATCAACAACGGCATGCTGGAGACGCAGGTTTCAATGGACAACGGCAATTCGTGGTCGAGCACGATGATGCTTAAAAGCGGGCTGGCTGGAACCGGTGGACAGACTGACGCCGTTACTTTCGGCACCTCGGTCGGCGTTTTCTATGCGATGAACGTCACGACGGCCGGCGCCCGTTTCGGTTTTCTGAAACATTTGGATAGCGATCCAATCAATACTTGGGCGGATGAAAGCAGCCAATTCGCTTTCTTCGGCACGGAAAACGCCGAGAACTGGGTCAGCGCCAATGTAGCGAGCGACGGCACGGTTTACGCGATCACCCGCAATAAAAAAGGTGGCGTTAGTGATCCAACCAACACGTTGCACAAACGCAGCACCAGCGGCGTGTGGAGCAAATTCAAAGTGAACACCGCGGCGGTACTCTGGACCAGCCCGACGCTGGCATTGGATGCAACCAATAAACGGCTTTATGTCATGGGCATTCGCACCGGCACCCCGGCGATCGGTGAGTATAAATGGTGCGCGCTCGGCAATGAAAGCACGCTGGAAAACGCGCCGGTGAAAGAGATGTTCAAAAACAATACGGATAATTTCGGCCACGTTTCCGCGCCGTTAGCTGCGGTAACGAACGCGACCGGCCTGATGCTCGTTGCCAGCAATGCCACCCGCGACGATCTGTGGTTCAATCACGTCAATCTTGCCTTGACGAAGAATAACGAAAGCGAAAACGCCGCTCTTCTTCGCCAGCAAGAGGAAGAGATAAACAATTTCACGATGGCGCAGGTTTATCCGAATCCGTTCAATCCTTCCACTAATATTCGTTTCGCGGTAAAGGAGCCAACGAATGTGACGCTGCAAATTTTCAACATTCGCGGCGAATTGGTGCGCACGCTGATTGACGGCGAGTATAATCGCGGCGTTCACGAAAAACGCTGGCACGGCCGCGACAACACCGGCAATCAAGTGGCCAGCGGCTTGTATTTTTATCGTCTGCAAATAGGTAATCGGATGTTTAGCGGAAGAATGCAAATGTTGAAATAAGATTATAAGTTTTAAATAGCTAATCACAAAAGCCGCACCCTCGATTGAGGTGCGGCTCTTGTTTTTTAAAATTGAGATACAAACAATCTTCTGCAAATTTGAGTGGTGATGGCAAAACACAATTGGAGATATTAAAAGTTGACTCTTACATACTCATTAAAGGGGGAAATCTTTTTAAACCACTTCGACGTGATAATCAACTTTAAAAGATAGACCTGAAATTTTTATTGCAATATCATTTTGGGAGAAAGGGTGAGTAAAATGAAAACACAAAATTACAAAAAGTTCATGTGGGTTGGAATCATCATCGGCATCATAGCGTTTGTTTTCCATCTTGGAACCGCTTTTGCCCAAACCGAACTTATTACCAATGGAACCTTCCAATCCGGATCAGCAGGATGGGTTTTATCCAGTAATTTCTATGCAGATTCAAGGTTTTCAAGTTGTCGTAGTTGTCCAGGTTATTCTTACGTATCGAACCCCGATGGAACATCCGGAAACAATCTTTATGGTTACATGTACCAGTCCGTTGCTATTCCATCTAACGCTACCTCAATCACGCTGACTTTTTGGTGCTATATTACAACACAAGAATCTGGGTCAGTGTCGAACGATTTTCTTAATGTGACATTACAAAATTCGGCTGGTCAATTTGTAGCATCTATCGCTATGTATTCCAATCGAAATGCCAGTGCTGGTTACATCAAGCAATCCTTTGACCTCATGCCCCTCCTCATGTCATATAAAGGACAAACCATTCGCCTTCACTTTCTTGCCACAACGAATCCAAGTTATCCGACAACTTTTCGAATTGATGATGTAAGTATCTTTGCTACCTTGTGCAACTATTCCATTTTCCCGACGAGCCAGTCTTTCCCATCCAGTGGTGGGCCGAATAGCGTAAATGTGACAACTGGAAGCGGTTGCAATTGGTCCGCGCAAACTCATGACCCTTGGATAATTATTACCTCGGGAAATAGCGGCAGCGGCAACGGAACGGTGAATTATTCAGTTGCCGCAAACACGAGCATGAATTCACGTACTGGAACAATGACTATCGCCGGGCAAATCTTTACTGTAAATCAAGCCGGACAAACCTGCACCTATTCCATTTTCCCGACGAGTCAGTCTTTCCCATCCAGTGGCGGGCCGAATAGCGTAAATGTGACAACTGGAAGCGGCTGCAATTGGTCCGCGCAAGGTCATGATCCTTGGATAACTATTACCTCGGGAAAAAGTGGCATTGGGAGTGGAACGGTAAATTATTCAGTTGCCGCAAACACGGGTATGAATTCACGTACTGGAACAATGACCATCGCCGGGCAAACCTTTCCAGTAAACCAAGATGGGCAAACCTGCACCTATTCCATTTCCCCGATGAGCCAGTCTTTTCCATCCAATGGCGGGTCGAATAGTGTAAATGTGACAACAGGAAGCGGCTGCAATTGGTCCGCGCAAAGTGATGCCCTTTGGATAACTATTACCTCGGGAAAAAGTGGCATTGAGAGTGGAACGGTAAATTATTCAGTTGCCGCAAACACGGGTATGAATTCACGTACTGGAAAAATGACCATTGCCGGAAAAACCTTTACGGTGACACAAATAGGGACGACGGAAGAAACATTCCGCTGGCCTCTTGATAATCCCAATTGGAGCAATGGCTATGGCGCGTTTAATCGAGCAGATAGTAATCATATGTATCATACAGGCATTGATCTTTCCGGTTCTCGAAGAACAACTATTAAAGCCTCGGCAAACGGTTCAATAATAAAAGTGTTTGGCCTCGCACCACGGGGAGGAGGGAAGGAGCGCGTTTATCTTTGGAATGATAGTAACGGCAATGGTCAGTTCGATAACGGTGAGGAAGAAGTTCCAATATTTACGGGACGTATTAAGAATAACCATGGAGTTGGAATGACAATTATAATCCAACATTCCAACGGTAAGTATAGTTTATATGGGCATCTGGATGCGATTCGAAAAGATCTTTATGATAAAGTTATAATACAAAACCAAAGCGTTCCCGTAAATGCAGGAGAACCCATCGCGCTGATGGGCTTTACGACGTACGATAATCAAGGTGTGAAAAATATTCACGTTCATTTTGAAATTAAAGATCGTGGTGTATTAGGAAACAATTGGGATGATGATAATGACACTAAGACAAACTACTGGGGTTACACACCTGATTTGCCTGATCCTTATGGATATAATGATCCCCAACTTTATATCTACCCACCACCTATTCCTTCTACTAAAATTGTTGCTGTTAGGGTTATAAACGAAGAAGGTGGGAATAATGAAGCTGATAGAGGAATAAGAGTTTACACGGGTCCCGGGGCTAAATATAGCGTTCTTGGATGGACCGGCAAAGATCAAGTATTTGTAGCAAATGCAACTGTGATGTCAACAACACTCAAGGATGAGATTCCAAGATTATGGTATAAAATTTGTTTACCCAACAAACAAGGTCCAAGCTACGGGTGGATTGCTTTTAAAAGAAAAGATGGAACCTTGCTAATTCAAGAAGATCCTTATGCAACGATTCTTACGATAATTAACGGCCAAGGTACTGGGTGGCAATTAAGAAGGAGTCCCAATGTTGAAAATTTTATTAGGATATGGGATAATGTATATCAGAGGTATCTGAATGTTTTAGCATGGAATGATTTGAAATTCGTAAGGTCAGCAACTCAAACGTTATCGAATACGACATGGCACGGTATTGACATACCTAAGTTTTACTTCGATGATCCTAAAACCACTTCGAAGATTGCGCCTTCACAGGATAATGTTGTTGGGCAAATCGAGATCGCTTGGTTAAGCAACGACGCAGTTCTTGTGTCAGAAGTTAAGAATCCTCCGATACCTCTGCCGGCGACTGCCGCATATGGTAAAATTCCTGGTCCTGGCGGCGATCAAACTCACACAGACAAAGTGCTTTATTCGTTTCCTGGTCAGTCTGGAGATTTGAACCTCACTTACGAGGTTTACGATATTGATAATAAATTTGAGATGGATATATTGCTCAATGGCACCAAAATTCGTGATGAAGATATCACAACCAATAATAACTGGAGCAGCAGGCGCACCCTACTTTTACCTAATTCGTTAGTTAACGACGCTGGTTACAATTTTCTGACTTTTGATAACACCATGAATCCAAACAATATTTGGACTTGGTATTGGGGTATAAGAAATGTAAGTATAGCCCCGAAATCAACGATTTCGACTCAGGTTATCCCCTCGCCCGAAGTTAGCCTTACAGGCTACCAGACAAAAGGCATGCAGTATTTATTTGATGGTCAAAACTCACTGCCGGAAAAATTCGATGAGGCGACAAATGCTGAGACCGATGAAAACGTTACCAGCAAAACAGCAGCAACGACTATTGCTGCACAAGGTCATCTGTTGATCAGTTTTCAAACGGAACAGAGTCTTGATTATTTGTTGCTCTATCCCGAAGAGAATGCGCAAAGTTTGTTTTGCTATCGGTTAGAAGCTTCATTAGATGGGCAAAAGTGGCAAACGTTAGTTGACAAAACCCATGTGCCGGTTGAAGGAATCCAACTTGATCAGATTCCCGGTACAAAGGCGCAGTTTTTACGGATTTCCGGCTGGGGTTACGTTTGCGATATGAAAAGCATTCAAACAGAAGAATTAAATGAAGAAAACTATTGGCAAGCGCAGGAAAAAATGATCCGCAAAACGCAACCAATAGATTTGGCCATTGCAGAGCTGTCACTCTTCAAACAAGAAATGATGGCACCAGCAAAAACGGAAGTAAAAACCTTACCGACCAGTTTTACGTTGGCACAAAACTTCCCAAATCCGTTTAATCCGAATACTGTGATCAACTTCGAGTTACCTGAGCCAAGCAAGGTGAACATCAATCTTTGTAATGAATCCGGACAGTTGGTACGCACACTCGTGAATAGCGAAATGACCGCGGGCCGTCATTCGGTTCGTTGGAATGGCCGCAATCAGTCTGGCAAGATCGTGGCCGCCGGCGTTTACTTCTATCGAATTGTTGTAAAGGATCGGAATGGCAAATCGGTTTTTATGGAGACGAAGCGGATGACTTTCTTGAAATAAATTTTTGACGCTTATTTGTTGTCCGTGAAAATTTGCAACAGCCTATGGATAATCAACAACGGACGACCGCATGAAATCAAAACGCCACCTGTTCGGTATTAGAGGCGATACTGAAGAACTGGTGGCGTTTCTATTTGTTACTCGGGGGTATCATTTTCACCGAGCTCGCAATTGCTTGTGGGTAAGTTCCTAAATCAACTTTCTGACTTGGTGTTTTAGCCCCGATTTTATTGGCTCTTTTTAGC
>CAYUVM010000153.1:0-8702 GCA_964447935.1 uncultured Cytophagia bacterium
CATCGTCTCTACACGCTCGGCGTTGATCGGGTGCTCTCCTGTTTTGATGCAAAAACCGGTGACTTGAAATGGCGGTATCATGAGCTTAAACAGAACATCCCAAACAAGCGCGTTTATGAATGCCCGCCGTGCGGCTGTAACATCGACGGCAAAGAATTTGACCAGCCGGGAAAATGCTCGGCTTGCAACATGGATTTTGGCCCCAAAGGTTTGGAAACTTCGGCTCAAAATGGCGGAAATTATTACGGCGCCGCTGCGTCGCCGCTGATCGAGGACAATCTCATCATCGTCAACACCGGTAATCCGGATAGCGGTGATCTCGCGGCATTCGATCTGCAAAGCGGCCAGGAAAAATGGCGCTGGCGCGGCCCCTCGCCGTCTTCCTCTTCGCCGGTCGTGGCTGTGCTGCACGGCGTTCGGCAGGTGGTGGTTTTAACGCGGCATAATCTCGCCGGCGTTGCCGTGGCCAATGGCCAACAGCTCTGGAGCCACGCCATCGAATCGGATGCGCAAATCGTGACGCCGATTGTTTTCGAGGATTTGGTGATTTACTCGGCCTATCGCAGCCCGACCACTGCGATCAAAATTAAGCAGGAAAATAACGCGTGGTCGGCCGATTCCGCGTGGACCAACAAGGATATCACGTTGTATATCAGCACGCCGGTTTTGGTGGGAGATCAACTGTGGGGATTGTCCTATGCCAATCGCGGCCAATTCTTTGCAATGGAGGCGCGCACCGGCAAAGTGCTGTGGACGAGCGAAGGCCGGCAAGCGCAGGGCGCCGCCATTCTCAGCGCCGGCGCGGCGTTGCTGGCGTTAACCGATGAAGCGAAGCTCATCGTCATGGCGCCGGAGTTGGCGAGTTACAAAACGCTGGCGAATTACCAAGTGGCCAGCAGCCCCACCTGGGCGCACCCGGTGATCTGGGAGAAAAATATTCTGGTGAAGGATGAAACCGCGTTGATGCTGTGGCGGATGGAGTGATTTTATCACCACCGCTCGCAAAAGTAGAAATTCATAGGAGCTTTTTTTGTCCAAAAATGGCTTGTAAAATCCGCTTGTTTTGTTTAAATTTTTTGTGTGGAATTCGCAACGAAAAATTCGTTACTGTTGGAGCTATTGCAAAAGTTCACCCGTATTGTAAATATGATCAGCACCAAATCAATGTCAAATAAATGAAAACGGCATGAACCTGCCAAACCATGACAAGGCGGTTATTCCACAGAGAAAGCTTGTTGGTTATTTGCTTTCCCACACTCACCGTGACGGACGCAGCAAAGCCAAGTTCTTTACTCAATTCGGTTTTTCGGTCGCGGCTTGGGAAGAATTGGCGCAAGCATTACGCCAACACGCGGCCGACCACGAAATCGCGAAAGCAGAGCCCTCACCTTTTGGAACGCGATACGTCATTGAAGGTCAGATCACAACGCCAGAGGGCAGAACGCCGTTAATTCGCTCCGTTTGGTTTATCGCAACCGGAGAAAAGATACCACAATTTGCAACCGCATATCCTTTGAAACGGAGAGCATCATGATTCATGAGCTTGATAGCGTTATTCTCACTTCCGATTTGCCCGAACATGGGTTGCGCGCCGGCGATGTTGGCACAGTGGTGTTAGTGCATCGCGAGGGCAAGGGCTTCGAGGTCGAATTTGTTGCGTTGGATGGAGAAACTGTCGCCGTGGTTTCGCTTTTCTCTTCGCAAGTTCGCCCGATTGGACAGCGAGAAATCACCCACGCACGTAAAGTGGAAGGCGTTTTTGCTGATTGAGCTTCTCTTACCGCGTGGCGGCTTTGTCCAACCGCTCCGGCTTATCGAAGCTCCGCTACGCTCCAGTAAACTTCGTTATTCAAGCTTGACGCGTGCATAGTCTTGATAAATGTCATCCCGGGGATCGTTCCAAAACTCGAACGCCTTTTCAGTCAATTTTAAATAACCCATCTCTCCATTTCTCCCACCAGTTCCGCATCGTTAAAAAATTGCACTAAGAATCTCTGCAATTCAGCATTCGGCAGCGTTTTAATTTCTTCGATTAGCGATTGTTGACATGAGTAACCAGGGACTCTCGAGGCACTGATATTTGTAAAAGGCGTTTAATTCTACTTAGCCACATTTAAAATTGTGCCCACGAAAAACGAGAAAAGCTTCTTAGTGTATTTGCGTGTTTCGTGGGTCACGCAAGGTAATCTGACTAAGTAGAATTAATAATCACTGAAATATGCGCTCGAGTTATTTCTACTTTCTTCTCTTACTTTTTCCTGCTCCTCAATTTACTAGCGGACTTCATTATTCTCCCGTCGACTACAACAATTTCTGGCGCTTGTTTGTTTTCAAATAAAATTTTTTGCCGCAATTGCCTAAGCCTCTCGATCTTTTCTTCGTGATTGCCAGTCTGTATGACAAGTAGAATACTGTATTGTGTTCTCTCAGCTTGATTGTAAGTGGGCAATTGGGTTGAGTAACCATCTTCTAAATGAGGATTAGAAGAGTATTTAATTTCTACATTTACCCTTGCAGAGTAACCCCGGCTTACTTTGAAATCAACTGGCCCTCTTCCGGCATTGGGTTCGCGACTAAGGTCCAGCGCGTTTGCTTCGCAATATGCATCGGCGACACCAAAGAAAAGTAGCTGCGCAGCGCGTTCATGTTTGAGACGGCCTTTATCGTTATACAGAAGTAACTGTAGGCCGTTTCTTTCAATTAATTGCTTGAATCGTGCACATATTGCTTGAACTACGCCAATGATATTACTCGCAGATACCTTTCCGAACTGAGAAAGATCAAGAGGATATTGATTTGTATATTGCTGCGCAGCTTCGTGCCACTTTATTTCGCCATCTGGATCGGACTGGAAGTTATATGCGTTACCCGCCTTTTCTTTATATTGGTCTATGAGGTCGCGAAGTGCATCCGGATGATCCAATAACGTTCCCCGTAAACGCCGTTTTGTGATTTTGGTGGTTGCGTCTCGCCAAGTAGTTCCGATGATTTTGTTAACTTTGCGTCGCAAAACTTCATTGTGTGTGCATACGATATCAATGTCGCTCCAGTCATGCGCGACGGGGAGTTTACGAAGTATATCCTTAGGAACCAAAACAACATACCGACGCATCTTTTTGTCAAACGGGATAATATAATTTGTTTCGCCGAATTTAAATTTTTTAGTTGCTAGCCCGAGTTCCAAAGCAATTCTTTGAGAATAGCGAAACAAATTATCTCGTATGACGGCCGCTGTCATGTCGCTAATACGATCTGCCCCAATGCCTTCCTCAAGTAATCCAATAAGCTCGAATACCTCGGGATCTTCAACGCCGGCACTTATTATCTCGTGAGCAGTCTTTGTAATAGATGCACCTAATGTAGGGCCAATTGCGCTACCACTTGTGTCATCATTTGAATACCCCAAGCTTAACTGTGAAATTTCCTTAAAAATCAGCTTGCTATATGCCCGTCGCCAGAAAACACTACGCGGCGAAGATGCATGTTTTAGTATATGAATGACATCTGTAAAATACCGCCTGAATTGCTCCGCTGCATCTTTGATTTCAGGGGCTTTTGACGTTACTAGAAGATGCGGATCAATATAGAGCATTGTGTCCACTTCAATAAAGCCATCGAACGCACCGATTTTCTCGAATGCTTTCGGCGTACTCCCTAACGCTGTACTAAAACGTCTAACCATAAACAATTAATTCAACATTAAAATTCTTGACCAATTCCCTTCGTCCAAACGCATTTTCATTGGCGTTTTGTTTCTATTGCCAGTTACGTTTTTCGCTTTGAGCTTGTAAAAAATTAGCGGCAGACTCCAATAAGCCAAATGATCGATCGAGAAGCTAAATCCCAAGATCAATAAACTAATCAGATAATATCAGAAACTTCAAATTCAAAAACAAGGAAGTTCTTCTAAAAGACGACTGCAACATTTACCGCACAACGTGGTCTTACCCACTAAAACAAAATTCTCCACAAGGAACGAAATGAAATTTTCTAACCAGATGGACAGATGGACGGCAGTGTTACTGGTGGCAGCCGTGATGAGAACAGCGCCGTTGCACGCGCAACCGGCGTGTCACAGCGCCGGGTTTGATGCGGTCGCATTGCCGCCGCCGGCGTTGATGGAGGGCATTGGCAGCAGCGCGATGACGATCACCACCCAATCAGCACGGGCGCAACAATATTTCAATCAGGGGTTGCGTCTACTGCATTGCTTTTGGGATTTCGAGGCGTATCGCGCCTTCAAAGAAGCGGCACGACTTGATAGCGCCTGCGCGATGGCGTACTGGGGCATGGCGACGGCGCTGCAACAAAATGCCGGCGAGATGGGCGAGGCGAGAAATCAAGCGCTCGCCAAAGCCGTGGCGTTGAGTAGCGGCGCCAGTGAGCGCGAGCAATTTTACATTCGCACCGCCGCGTTGCAACGCGACAAAGGCCGAGCCGCGTATATCAGTGAACTGGAAGCATTGATCGACCGCTATCCGGACGAGATCGAAGCGCAGTTGTTTTTAGCGCGCAGCCTGGCCGTGGCGCCGAGCACGTACGCGCCCGATGGCCGCCCGCGCGAAGGCAAGGTTTACGGCCAAATGATTTTGCAACAGTTGCTGCAAAAATATCCCGAGCACGCGGCGGTGCATCATTATTGGATTCACGCGGTGGAAAACGGGCCGCATGCCGAACGCGCTTTGGAAAGCGCCATCAAACTGCCGCGTCTGGCGCCGAGTTCGGGACACATGACGCATATGCCCGGCCATATTTATTATCGTCTGGGTGAATATGAAAAAGCGCGTGAAGCCTTTCTTGCGGCATGGCGGGTAGATGAAGCTTACATGAAAGCACAAAATATCGCGCCAGTGAACAATTGGAATTACACGCACAATCTCGATTATCTCGTGGGCAATTGCGCCGAAGACGGACGCTACGCCGAGGGATTGCGTTGGGCCGCGCTGTTGCAAAATATTTCTCCGCCACCGGAGCGGGTGAAGGCGAATGGTTTGGGATATATTATTTATGGCGGCTACACCGCAGTCGCGCGTTTGCAAATGCGTTACGGTTTTTGGAACGAGGCCGTCGCGAGCTTGAAGCAAAGCCTCGCGCAACACGCGTTCGAAAGCAGCTTGGCGCAAGGATATTTGCACGGCTTGTTGGTGTACGCCACCGGTATGGCGGCGGTCGAGAAAAATAAGCGCAAAGAGGCGGAGACGAGTTTGCAGGAACTTGAGCAACGCATGCAACAACTCGCCGCAGAAAAAATGCAGTACGGCTCGGATTGGTATTCCGGACACGGCAAGCGTGTGTTAGAAGTCGCCGCGCTGGAATTGCGCGGCGTCATTTTGAATTCGCAGGGAAAGCCCGCCGAAGCCATCCAACAATTGCAAACAGGCGTGGAAAAAGAAAAAGAGTTGGGCTACTGGGAGCCGCCGCATTACACCCGCCCGGTGTTGGAGAGTCTGGCGCGCGTTTATCTGCAAGCGGGAAAAATGGCGGAGGCGAGAGAGGCTTATCAAAAAATTTTGCAACTGCGCCCGCGAAGCGGCCACGCCAGCCTCGGTCTCGCGCGATCATTTTGGCAGGAAGGCAAAAAAACGGAAGCGGCGCAGGCTTACGCCGAGTTCATCAAAATCTGGGCAAATGCTGAGGCGTCATTGCCGCACATCAAAGAAGCCCAAGCGCGGCTCGCAATGATGGCGCGATAAGATAAATATCTGCTTTGGGAGTGTCAAGCTCAAGCTTGACACTCCGCCGTTACTTCGCTATAATCAACCGTTTTGTTGTCGCGTATTGTCCACTGGTTAATTTGTAGACGTAAACGCCGTTCGGCAAACGTAAATTTTTCTCATCCGTGCCGTTCCAGGCCACCACCTGCCGCCCGGCCTGCACTTCACCGGCGAACAGCGTGCGAATTTTCTGCCCCAGTAAATTGTATAGTTCCAGTGAGACCGGCCCGGCGGTTTTGATTTCAAAAGCAATTTGCGTGATGCGGGCGCTGGATGAAAGCGGATTCGGATAATTTTGTTCCAGCACAAATTCCAACGGTTGGAAATCATTTTGCGGTGTATCGACTGCGGTGGCTACGCGGCCGGCATGCGTCCAATCCGTCCAGCCCACATTTTTTCCCGGCGTTGATAATGCCGGAGTGGAAAATTTGGTGCGATAGTAATAATTGATGATATGCGGCTGCCAGCCATCATCGCCGCTGGCGGGAAATTTTGCCTGCGCATAAAGCCACTCGTAAGCGCGCAGCAACGCCTTGTCCTGCCAATTCCACACCTCGTAACCGCGCCGCGACAAAATCACCGCCTGCACCAGCGCGCCTTGCAAAGCTTCAAAAACATAATTTTCTTTGGGCGGCGGCCAATTAAATTTTCCTCCGCGGCGCTGGTCGTCCGGCAACACGCCATCAATCGGGTGTCCGTCTTTCATCGCGCCTTTGGGATTGATTGCGACCGGCTTTTTCGGATCGGCTTGCCAATGCAAATCGCCGAATTGAAATCCTGCATACGCCGCGCGATCGCCAAGCCAGCCTTTGAAAACCTGCACGCTGCGCGCCAACTCTGTTTGATCGCCGAGATACACGGCCACGGCGAGACGGCTGGCGCCCGCATGCGTGCCCCAATTATTCGGGCGCAATTCATGCGTCGAGCGCAGCGTGTTGCCGTCTAAATTCAGCGTTAGTGTAACGCGCAACCACGCGCGAAAACGCAAATCTTCCGCCGGCGGCAACCCGACGAGATCGGCGGCGATCACGTACGCGGCAAGCTCGCGGCCCAATGCCAACGTGCGGCCGCGTTTCTCAGTGCCCATCGCCGCCATGCAGGCATTAATCACCTCCGTGCGATAACGCTCGTTGCGGGTTCGCGCAAACACCAGCGCTTTTGCCATAATTCTAATATTGGTCTCATCATCCTGATTCGACAAATTCGGTTTGCTCGCCGTTTTATCGGCCTCCGCTTTCAGTTGATTCCAGGCCGCACCGGCCATCGGCAATTTTGCCACCTCTGCGGTGCTGATCCAAATCCCTTTCTCCGGGTTGGCATATATTGGTGTTGCAAGTGTTACAATGGTATTAACGATTAAAAGCAAACGACCAAAACGATGCCTCATACCAACGTCCTTATTGTAAAATCTATTTTGCAATGCACATTTCAACTGCAAGCAAAAGCCTTATAAGTTTGCAGTTGTAAAATTATAAAGATCTAAAAATTTTTACAGTTTGATAGTTTTTCCGAGCACCACTTATTGCCGCAAACCTCTTTGCCCGCGAATATCTTGTAAAATTTTAAGCAGCTCGCGCACCAAAGCCTGCGCTTTTTCGTGCGGGCCGTTTTCTTCGAGGCACCAGTGATACTCGGTGTGGAGGCGCTCGAATTGCAGATACACCCGCGATAACAATTTGCTTTCGATCGGCTCGAAACCGAGCCAATAAGCTTCTTCCGCCAGCTGAATCGCGGCGGCGGAATCAGCGCGCACAAACGCCGCAAAGCTTTGCTGCAATTTTTTTTCCGCCAACGCAATCGACTCGCCCATCGACAAGTCCGGCGGATTTTGCCGGCAAAAATCGACAAGCCGCTGTGGTTGCCAAGCTGCATCCGGCTGCCGGGTCCGCTGTTGATACGCCAACATTTCGGCTAATTCGGCATTGTTTTTCGTGGCCAATTGCCGCAGTGTCACTGGGGGCGCGCCGGTGGCCACGAGCGGTTGAAAATCGCGGCGCAGGGTCATCAAATAAAACGCCAGATTCCAACGCTGCTCCGGAGTGAAAGCCTCGGCAAATGACGCCATCGCCGTGCCGTCGACGCCGAAAGTGATGGCCTGATAAAATTGCAGCGGCGAGCAAATATTCAAACGCTCCGGCGCCGTAAAATCGCGCGGTTTGGGATTCAAGGTGTCCGCCGCGGCGCCGGTGCCGTCGCCGCGTTCACCGTGACACGTCGCGCAGTTTTCTCGAAACAAAGTTTCGCCGTCGGCAAGATCGGGTGCAACGTGTGGAAAAAGCGCTAATCCTTTTTCTTTAACCACCTGGGCGACAGCGACCGCGCAAATTTTACGAATACTCGGCAATGGCGCTTTTTGCGCCACGCCGTCTTCCAGCGCGCGTAATTGTTGCGCCGTTGTCGCTTGCGGGCTCGGCGTTGCCGCATAAAGCGTCACGATTTGCCGGGCAAAGCGTTGCATCTCGTGGTATTCCAGCGAATCGAGAATTTGACCGGCAACCACGGCGCGATCATAATCGCTCGCCAAATACTGCAAAAGAAAGACCAACCGTTGATCGTTTTCAATCGTCGCCGCCGCCGGAGGCATTGGCGAATTTGTGCCGCCTAAATCCGGTGTTATTATATGGTGTTGAATTTGGGTAGCGCCGGTGATCAGCAAAAGCAAGAGAAGATAGGCCAGTAGTGGGCGTTGCATAATTCCATCCTGGAAATTTTATTAACGCAAACGTTATTGGAATGGTTTAAGGCGAAATCGTCACGATCCATTATACTGTCGCATGGTTGTGACGAGAGGTGTTGATAACCCTCAAGTTTACCACGCACGCGCAGCGGCTGCGTAAAAATAATCCGCCGCGCCGGAGTTCTGCGCGCCGCCCGGGCATTGACGCATTCCTGTTCATTCAGGCCGGAAAGTTTTCATTGACAATCGCGCAAAATTTTTCTAAAGTTATAGACATGTTTGTGACGGGGAGAATTTTTTGGAAAGGCAAG
>CAYUVM010000154.1:0-8696 GCA_964447935.1 uncultured Cytophagia bacterium
CGGCAAGTCGCAGGAGGTTTTCTTTTTTACTCAAAAACTATGCCGAACACTATTGCCAAAAAGTATAAATCGTGAATTAATATTTTGAACAACCAGGAGGAAGCACCATGAAAGATGCTCAACAACAAAAAACCAAACTCACGCGCCGCGAATTTCTCGGCACCTCGGCGCTGGCGACGTCGGCGTTTATGATCGTGCCGCGCCACGTGCTGGGTGGCCCCGGTTATGTCGCGCCGAGCGACAAGCTTAACATCGCCTGTGTTGGCGTTGGCGGCAAAGGGCGCAGCGATATTGCCGCGGCCGGCAAATCCGACAACATCGTGGCAATGTGCGATGTTGATGACGAAATGATGGCGAAAACGCTGCAACGCGCCGCTGAAGATACCGGCAATACGGCTTACGCGGAAATGCTGGCGCGCTCGACCAAATACCGCGACTTCCGCGTGATGCTGGAAACCGAGCCGGGCATTGACGCCGTCACCGTCAGCACGCCGGATCACACGCACGCGGTGATTGCGATGGCGGCGATGAAATTGGGCAAGCATGTGTTTGTGCAAAAACCGTTGACGCAAACCGTGCATGAAGCGCGGGCACTCGCGAAAGCGGCCAAGGAAATGAAACTCCAGACGCAAATGGGCAATCAAGGCCACGCCAGTGAAGAAGCGCGTTTGATCAACGAATGGATTGCCGCCGGCGCGATCGGCGACGTCACCGAAGTGCATTGCTGGACGAACCGCCCGATCTGGCCGCAGGGCGTGAAATTTCCGGTGGAAATTCCTTCGGTGCCGTCGACGCTGAATTGGGATGTGTGGGTCGGGCCGTCGCGGTTCCGGCCGTATCATCCGGCGTATGCGCCGTTCAGTTGGCGCGGTTGGTGTGATTTTGGTTGCGGCGCGTTGGGCGATATGGGCGCGCATATTTTTGATCATCCGTATTGGGCGTTGAATCTCGGCTTTCCGGAAACCGTGCAGGCGAGTTGCACGCCGTTTAACGGTGAATCGTTTCCGCTAGCCTCGGTGGTGCGCTATCATTTTGCCGCGCGCGGGAAAATGCCGGCGGTCGATCTCACCTGGTACGACGGCGGTTTGATGCCGAAACGTCCGGACGAGCTGGAGCCGGGCCGGCGCATGGGCGATGATGACGGCGGCGTGCTTTATGTCGGCACCAAAGGAAAATTGATGCACGGCTGTTACGGCAAAAGCCCGCGCCTCATTCCCGAAACCAAAATGAAAGCGTTTAAAATGCCGCCGAAAACACTGCCGCGCTCGCCGGGCATTATGGAAGAGTGGGTGGCAGCGATTAAAAGCGGCAACGGCGCGACTACCGGCTCCAATTTCGATTATTCCGCAAAGTTGACCGAGACGATGTTGCTCGGCAACGTCGCGATGCGTGTGGTCTCGAAAAATACGATTCTCCAATACGACGCCGAAAAAATGAGCTTTCCGAATTTGCCGGAAGCCGATGAGTTTTTGAGCAAAGCATATCGCCCGGGATGGAGTTTGTAGTACTCTCTAACCAGTGAAATGTGTGCAATAAAAGCAAAGATTTTTAACACGGAGAAAACAGAGTAAACAGAGACAAAAAACTAAAGAGAAATTTCCAATCATTGCCTTCTCTGTTTGCTCTGTTTTCTCCTGTTAATCTTTTTGGCTGCGCCCGTAGGGTTGCGGCTCGTCCGCGTTGTGGAATACCATTAAATAATTTACCCATGTGATCTTCATGCCCGAACGTTTTAATCGGGCATCCACGCTTATAAAAGCTGGATTCCCGCCAAAAGCACGCGGGAATGACAGGCCATGAAATGCGAAAGTTATTTAATCGGCGATTCTAACGGCTTGAGAAATATCTTTCGATCATTCAAAGACGATTTTACCATTGGAAAGCGAGGAGAAGAGAACGAATGAAAGAACAGCAGTCATTAATGACGCAGCATGAATTTTTAGAAACTTCAGCACCCACCATCGTTCCGCGGCATGTTTTAGGCGGGCCGGGCTATGTGCCACCGAGTGAGAAGCTCAACATCGCGTGCATCGGCGTGAACGGCAAAGGGTACAGTGACATCGCCAGCGTGGCCAAGACGGAAAATGTCGTGGCCTTGTGCGACGTGGATGATGTGATGATGGCGGAGACATTGAAGTCCACGAAGAAAGATGATCTGCCGCATTACGACATGCTGGTGCGAGCGAACAAATATCGCGACTTTCGTAAAATGTTGGAAGCGGAAAAAAATATTGATGCGGTGACAGTTTCCACGCCGGATCACACGCACGCGATCATCGCATTGACGGCGATGCGTCTCGGCAAGCATGCGTTCGTGCAGAAGCCGTTGACTTTCACGGTGCAGGAAGCGCGTTTGCTGGCGAAGGTTGCGAAGGAGATGAAACTCGTCACGCAAATGGGCAATCAGGGCCACGCCAGCGAGGAGGCGCGCCTGATCAACGAGTGGATTGCGGACGGCGCGATTGGCGAAGTAACGGAAGTGCATACGTGGACGAATCGGCCGATCTGGCCGCAAGGCATCGAGCGTCCGCAGGAATTGCCGGCCTCGCCCTCGACATTGGATTGGGATCTGTGGCTCGGCCCGGCGCCAGTGCGGCCCTATCATCCCGCGTATGCGCCGTTCAATTGGCGCGGCTGGTGGGATTTCGGCACGGGGGCATTGGGCGATATGGGCGCGCACATTATCGATCATCCGTTTTGGGCGCTGGAACTCGGCTTGCCGGATACCGTGCAGGCGAGTTCGACGCCGTTTAATGATGAGACATTTCCCCAAGCCTCGAAAGTGCATTATCATTTTCCGGCACGCGGCAAAAAGCCGGCGGTTGATTTCACGTGGTACGACGGCGGGTTGCTGCCGCTGCGTCCGGAAGAACTCGAACCCACCCGGCGTTTGGGCAATGGCTCTGGCGGGATGATTTTTGTGGGCAGCAAAGGCAAGCTCATGAGCGGCGCGCTGGCCGAAAGCCCGCGCCTCATCCCGGAAACAAAAATGAAAGAGTACAAATTGCCGCCGAAAACGCTGCCGCGCTCGCCCGGCTGCGCCGAAGAATGGATTGCCGGCATCAAAAACGGCACGCCAACGCTGGCGAATTTTGATTACGCCGCGCGCTTGACAGAGACGATGCTGTTGGGCAATATCGCGATTCGGCTGACCTCCAAGAACACGGTGTTGAAATATGACGGCGCGAAAATGGCTTTTACTAACATGCCGGAAGCCAATCAATATTTGACGCGCGAATATCGGGCGGGATGGAGTTTGCCAATATAAAGTTTTTAAAAGGCTTTGAACACAGACGGCGTCTGTAAGATGGCGCGGATTTATAAACCACCACGGAGACACAAAGCAAAGCTTTTTGACATGATTTTTTTGTGCCTTTGTGTCTTCGTGGTTAAGAAAACGTTTGCAGTTGTAATTTATCGGATGGCAAAATGTGTCGAATCTTAAACAGATTAATCACTCTCTCTATCGGTTTCTCATGTTCTTTTTTATTGGCTGATGATGCGATGAAATTAAATCTCATGCCGGTGCCGGCGCAGGTGAGTTTGCAAAATGGGCAATTTCGTTTGGACAGCACGTTTACGATTGCCGTCGCCGGGCAAGCCGATCCGCGATTGTATCACGGCGCGACGCGGATGTTGCGGCGGTTATCCGGGCGAACGGGTTTATTCTTTGCGCAAGACCTGGTGAGTTCGGCCTCCACGAATCGTTCGGCGAAATTGTTGATCACTTGCAAGCGCGCCGGCCAAGTGCGGCTGGGTGAAAGCGAAGCGTACCAATTGCGCATTTCCACCGAACGCATCAATCTCGAAGCGGAAACCGACCTCGGAATTTTACGCGGGCTGGAAACGTTGTTGCAATTGTTGACGGCGGAGGCGAACGGGTATTATTTCCCTCAGCTTATCATCAATGATGCGCCGCGCTTTCCGTGGCGCGGTTTGTTGATCGACGTGTGCCGCCATTTTTTGCCGATGGACGTGATCAAGCGCAATCTCGACGCGATGGCGGCGGTGAAACTCAATGTGTTGCATTTGCATTTGACCGAGGATCAGGGCTTTCGCATTGAAAGCAAGGTTTATCCGAAGCTGCACCAAATGGGTGCGGATGGATTTTATTTTACGCAGGAACAAATGCGCGAAATCATTGCCTACGCCGAAGCGCGCGGCATTCGCGTGATTCCCGAGTTTGACATGCCGGGCCATGTGACGAGTTGGCTCGTCGGCCATCCGGAGCTGGCGACGTTGCCGGGGCCGTACACCATCGAGCGCAAATATGGCGTTATGGATCCAGCGTTCGATCCGACAAAAGAGTCGACGTATCAATTTTTAGATAAGTTTTTGGGAGAAATGGCCAAGTTGTTTCCCGATGAATACTTGCACATCGGCGGCGATGAAAACAACGGCAAACATTGGGAACAAAGCCCGACGATTGCAAAATTCAAAGCGGCGAATGGCATCCAAGACAATCATGGGTTGCAAACCTATTTCAATAAAAGATTGTTGCAAATTCTCACGCAGCACGGCAAGAAGATGGTCGGCTGGGATGAAATTCTGCAGCCGGGCATGCCGACGAATATTGTCATCCAATCCTGGCGCGGGCAAGAAGCGTTGGTGAAGTCGGCACAACAGGGGTACAGCAGCATTCTGTCGAATGGTTACTATATTGATCTCATGCAGCCGACGGATTTTCATTACGTGAATGAACCGCTTGCCGAGAACTCACCATTAACTGATGAACAAAAAAAGAAAATTCTCGGCGGCGAGGCGACGATGTGGTCAGAGTTAGTGACGCCGGAAAATGTTGATTCGCGCATTTGGCCGCGCACGGCGGCCATTGCCGAACGCTTTTGGTCGCCAGCCCGGGTGAAAGACGTGCGGGAGATGTACCGGCGATTGGACGTGATCAGCTTGCAGTTGGAGGAATTGGGGATCATGCATGAAAAGAATTTCGCGATGATGCTGCGGCGGCTGGCGGCGCAAGAAGACATCGAGCCGCTCAAAACCCTGATCGAAGTGATCGAGCCGATCAAAATTTACACCCGGCACCAATATACCACTTACACCTCGGCATCGCCGTTCACGCGCGTCGTCGATGCGGCGCGTCCGGATAGCAAAGTGGCACGCGATTTCCGGATGCACGTCGACGAATTTCTGGCGAATCGGGCCAATGTGGAATTGCGCAACTCGCTGGTGGCGTGGCTAAAAAAGTGGGAAACGAATCACGCGCCGTTGAGCGGTCTCATCCCAAAATCACCGGTGCTGAAAGAAATTGGGCCGCAATCGGAAAATCTTTCGCGGACGGCGGCTATTGGCTTGCAAGCGCTGGCGGTGTTAGCCGGCGATAAAAAATGGGAGGCAGCAGCGGCCGCCGCAGGCTTGCAGTATTTGGAAAAAGCGAAGGGCGCGTTGGCGGAAACCGAATTAATGATTGTGGCTGGCGTGCTGAAATTGGCGCAAGCGGCGCAAAATCCTTAAGAAACGGCATAATGAACAAAAATTTTGAACAAAATTTTTTATTTCGATCTTGCATTTTCAATCGAAGTGCGGTATATTATTGTAGAATTTTTCTGCGGCTTTTATCCGGATCACGAGAAATTCGGTAGCCACCCTTTGATCACCTCTGATTACCTCGCCTGTTGTTAAAATTGTTTGCCTCCCTTGTCGTTTTGGCGGGAATGATGTTATTCCTAAATCTTGTTTTGGTTCTTATGGTTACGTCGATATAATTTTTTAAGTGTGTTGGTTGTGAGGCCAGATTGATCGCGCCCGCCGGCGGCGCGCGGGTATTAATGTATTCATTTTATGAGCAAAGCAGTGGATATTCAACCATCAAAAGGAGGAGGTTCACATGGTCGTCGTTCGACAATTATGTAAATCGCCCGCCTCGGCTCGCGGCCTCATGAATGGTGGCAATGCAAAGAAACGCCGCCGCCGTGCGATGGCTGCAAAAAGAAAAAAGTACCGGCCGCCGTCGCAGAGCTTGGTGCCTCTGCGTTTGGTGCGCCCCGAGCCGCGTCCGAGCCGGATGAATGTGCGAAGCTGGCTGGCCGGGCTTGGCCTGTTGACGTTGCTCGGCGCTGGCGCGTTGAACCGAAGTGATGACGTGTCGGTATCGGTGCTGGACACTCCTCGCGCGACCCTCGTCACTACGCCGGTGCAGAATAATGCAGCGCTCTCGTCGAACGTGGGGTTGATTGAAAGCCGCACCTGGCACAACGACGGACTGCTTTCTGATGCTATGCCGCGTTTGGTTTTGCCGCCCACCCCACTGTCAATTCTGGCGAAACCGGCGAATGCGACGATTGGCGGTGCCACTTCGATGGCGTCGCCAGAAAATACCGCGGTGGAGTCACTGACCAGTCTCGATCCGGTGCTAACCTTGAGGGATTGGCCGCTCCTCGAAGCGCGCCCCAAGGCGTTGCCGAGTCCCAGGGTGACATCTTCCCTGCTAACGCCGGACTCGCCGCAGATCGGTTTGCATTGGGAGCGCTTGGCATTGGTGCAAACCGGCAGTATTGGCATGACGATGTTTGGCTTTCAGAAATTTGATGAATTTTTCGGACGCGGGCAGCGGGAATTTCGGGCCGGCAATGATTGGTCAAAAGATCGCACGCTCCATTTTGATGAGCTGATTCATTTTCAAGGGGGCTATCGCATTACGCAGGGTCTTATTGGAATGTATCGCTGGGCAGGATTAAACCCGGCTTGGTCGGAAAGCTTGGGCGCAGGCACTGCAGCTTCGGTGATGACGTTTCTCGAATATGTCGACGGCCGGCGCCCCACCAAACAAGGCGCGAGTTATTCAGACTTCACGGCGAATCTGCTCGGCGTCGGGTTTGCGCTGGCGAAGATGCACGTTGGCGTGCTGCAAGATGTTGATCTGCGGCTCAATTACACTTCATTCGGCGATGTGTTGCAGAAAAAGACATTGTTGAAATATGACCGCATGACGCATTGGCTCACGTATGATCTGCAGCGCCAGGTAAATTTGCCGCTGCATGTCGGCGTCGGTTACGGCGTGCAAAATGCGTTCAAGCCGCAAGTGCGCTCGGAATATTATCTTGGCGTCGGCTTCACGCCGGTCGCAATTTTGGAGCGCTATTACCCTGCGGCCGCCAAGCCATTTTCCTGGCTGAATATGTATCACATCGGCTGGCAGGTGCAGGTGAAGTAAAAGTGAAATTCTGCTAAAAAGGGCAGACCCCGTCTGCCCTTTTTATTTTCTCGCCCGAAGCAAAATCACCAGCCCGCCGGCGAGGAAAATAAGATTCCCTATCCACGCGGCGAGCAGGGGGGGCAGCGTCCCGTTCTGTCCCATGGATTGAGACGTTTTCACAGTGCCAAAATAAAGAAAGCAAATGACGAGGCTGGTGGCCACGCCGACCGCGCCACCGGAACGCACGCGGCCGCCGGCCAGCGGCGCCCCGAACAACACGATAATGAAATTCGCCAGCGGAAATGAGATTTTCAAATACAAATCGACCAGCCAGCGTTCGGGGTTGCCGCCGTTGCGCGCCACTTCGCGAATAAACTTTTGCAACTCGTCATACGACATTTCGGCGGGATCTTTTTGCACTTTCGTCAACACCTGCGGGGTAAAGCTCAATTCGGGCAGCGCCAGTGTATCAAAACGCGTTAATGTTTCGTTCCCGCCCTCGAAGCGGCGACGATAGCCTTGCAGCATTTCCCAGCGGTTGGCTTTTTCCTGCCAGCGCATTTGTGCCGCATCCATGCGTTCATTGATAAAAAGGCCGCGGTATTGTTGCACGCTCACGCGCTGCGCCATCTTGTTGGCATCGTCATAATAACCAATAAACACGCGCCGCACTAAATCGGTGGGGGTGGAAGTGTCGGCACTGTCGGCGCTCTCCTGGAAATAAAGATTGGACAAGCGCGCCGTCAGGTTTTTAGGCATGCGATCCACATATTGTTGTTTGATCTCGGCCTTGCGCTGATTGGCGATCGGCATCACCTTTTCGGCGAAGAGCAACATGACGCCGCTGAGCAGAAACCCGATGATAAACAGCGGCAACAGAATGCGATGCAGCGAACGCCCGGCGGCGAGCATCGCGGTCAATTCGCTGTATTTACTCAGTTGGCCGACACTGAACATTGACGCCAGCAACATCGCCACCGGCATACTCAAGATAATCACATACGGCAAATAATAGAAATAATAGCTCATCACCACCAGCGCCGGCACTTTACGATCGATGAACTCCGACAGGGCTTCGAGTAAATCCACCGTGATAAAGATACTCGTGAACGCAATGAGAGAAAAAAGCAAATTTAGCAAAAATTTTTTCGAGACGTAGCGGTCGAGAAGCATGTTTAGGGCGTTTGCCAGTTAGATGGTTTGCCAGTTATTGCTGTTTGCTGAAAACTGCTTACTTACTCTTTCGCCACCACAATAATTTTCTGAAATCCAAAGTGACATTCTCCCGCGCGGTGCGCCACAAGAGATAGAGGCCGAACAGGCCAACGATGAAATTGGCGGCCCACATGGCGACCAAAGGCGAAATATACTGGCGATCCGCCAGATCCTCGCCGCCGATGAGAAAGGCCCAGTAGAGCAGAAAAAAACCAAGACTCAAGCCGCCGCCGGCCGCGAGGCCGCCGCGCCGCGCCATAAATCCGAGCGGTGCACCGATAATCACAAAAACCAGGCAGGCCACGGGAATCGAATATTTTTTGTGAAT
>CAYUVM010000155.1:0-8656 GCA_964447935.1 uncultured Cytophagia bacterium
TAACGGGGATTGGACATCAATGTTTGGGTTTATTCCAGCAGCTTGCGAAGTTGGCGGACGTGCGGCTGGCGGATTATCGATATTTGCGTCATCTGCCCAAAGCAGCGCGACGCGGCGCTTACTTGGCTATTGCGAATACATGGCGAGGTTTGTCGCGAAACGACGTGATCCATTTTACCAATTACTACACGCCGGCGATACCGACGCGCAGTGCGAAGCTCGCAACGATTCATGATCTGTCGATGTTTCGTTTTCCGGAAATGCTGTCGCGACGTTACCGGCGTTACATTCAATCGGCGGTGATGAAAGCGTTGCAGCGGGCCGATCTGATCATCGTTCCTTCGTATGCAACCAAAAAAGAAATTTTGACGCTCTTTCCCAAAACGCCCTCGGAAAAAATCGCGGTTTGTTTTAATGGTCTGCGTGATATTTTCTGGGGCAAGCCGAGCCCGGATGAAACGGATCCAATGGGGCTGCGCGATAAAAGTTTTTTTCTTTATGTCGGCACGCTGGAAAGCCGGAAGAAAGTTGATTTTTTGGCGGATTGCTTTTGTGCAGCACGAAGAACCGGCGCGATTTCTGCATCAACTGTGCTGGTACTCGTTGGCCGCAAAGGCCCTGGTTATGAGCAAATCGAACGCTGTATTCCCGCAGACGGCTCGATAAAACTGTTGGGTCATGTCGCGGATCATGATTTAATTCAATTGTATTATCGTGCCCGCGCATTTATTTATCCGTCGCTTTATGAAGGCTTCGGCATTCCCTTGCTGGAAGCCATGAGTTGCGGCCTGCCAATTATTCGGTCAGACATCGCCACCAGCATCGAACTCGATCAACGGCATGGTTCGCAGATGCTTTCGTTTTCCTTTGGCTCACCAAAGTCATTGATTGAAAAATTGGCGGAGCTTGATCGAACGGGGGAAGACCGGCGCGGAAAAATAAACTACGGCGACCTAACCCTTTATCGTTTTGAAAATGTTGCCAAGCAACATCTCCGCATTTATGAAGCCGCGCTGGTGCATCCCAAGAGCGCTTTGCAATAAAATAACATAATTTTGCTGTTGGACTTGACGGAAAAATTTGTTTTATTTAATCTGGTTTTTGAAGCGGCTCTATTGAAAATAGACAACGGCAATGAAAATACTTTTGATCACTCCCCGCCTGCCTTATCCACCGTATCGGGGAGACAAATTAAAAATTTTTAATTTACTCAAGCGGCTGTCGCGAGAGCATACGATTCATTTGGTGTCGTTTGTCGAGAAAAAAAATGAATTGGAATATTTGCCGCATCTGCGGCCATATTGCGCCGCGATTGATGTGGTGCCGCTGCGGCGCTGGCAATCTTATGTGAAATGTTTTTTGGGGCTTTTTTCGCGATGGCCTTTGCAAGTGCATTACTTCAGATCGCAGCGCATGCGACGGTTGCTGACGGAGATTGGCGCCCGGCACCATTTCGACATCGTGCATACGCATTTGATCCGCATGGCGCCGTATACCGCAGCATTACGCCACAACGCCAAAGTGCTGGATTTGACCGATGCGGTTTCGCTTTACTTGCAGCGCTTTTGGGCGCGTGAAAAAAATCCGGTGATGAAATTCTTGCTGAAACTCGAACTGGATCGCGTCCGTCGTTATGAAAGCGTGGTGGAGCAATTCCGCGCATGTTTTGTGTGCTCCGAGCCGGATCGCGAGCAGCTCCGCCAAGCCGCCCCAGATGCGAATATCCGCCTCATTCCCAATGGCGTGGATTTGGCGTATTTCTCCGACAACGCGGCGGTTGCTTATGACCCGAACCGCATGGTGTTCACCGGCAATCTTACGTATCATCCAAATATTGACGGTATTTTTTATTTTGTCAACGAAATTTTTCCGTTGATCAAAAAAGAAGTTCCCGCGGCAAAATTTTATATCGTCGGACAATCGCCTCCCGCGAAAATTCGCGCTTTGGCCGGCGGCGACGTGATCGTCACCGGATTCGTTGAAGACATCAAACAGTACTACTTGAGCAGCGCGGTGGCGGTATCGCCGATCCGTTTTGGCGCCGGCACGTTGAACAAGATCCTTGAACCGTTAGCGCTGGGCGTGCCGGTGGTCGCTACCTCAATGGGAATCGAAGGCTTGGATTTGACGCTTGGGAAAGACATTTTGGTGGCGGATCGTCCGCATGCTTTTGCCAAACATGTCGTTCATGTCTTGAAGGACGCGGAATTTCGCAATCGCCTCGGCAACGCCGGTATGGCGATTGTCCGCCGCTTGTATAATTGGGATACCATCGTGAGCCTGCTCGAAAAAAGTTATCGCGAGTTAACCAGCGAGACCGCGGCGGTACGCTATTCGAAACAATGGACTTCGGTGGAATAACTGCTGCTGTGGATATGGTGGGTTCCCCCTCTCTACTGCCCTTTTCCCGCCAGCATGACATAGATCGTGTGCAATAAGATTTTGCCATCCAGCGTCAACGACATGTTTTCGACGTAAAAAAAATCAAACTGCAATTTTTGTTTGACGTCGTCGATGGTGTTGTCGTAGCTGCCTTTCACTTGCGCCCAGCCGGTAATGCCGGGTTGGACTTTCAGCCGGCGCATATAAAAAGGGACTTCTTTTTTTAGCTTCTCAATAAAAAACGGGCGCTCCGGACGGGGGCCAACCAGACTCATTTCACCGCGCAAAACATTGATAAACTGCGGAAACTCATCAAGACGCCATTTGCGCATGAAGCGGCCGACGCGCGTGATGCGGGGATCGTCTTTGTCGGCCCATTTCGGACCGGTCAACTGCTCGGCATTTTGCACCATGGTGCGAAATTTGACGATAGAAAAAATTCGCCCCTCTTTGCCAACGCGTTCCTGACGATAAAAAATCGGGCCGCGGGAATCGAGTTTAATGATTGCAGCTAAAATTAACCAGAACGGCGCGCCGAACGTGAGAACCGTCGCGGCGAAGGCGAGATCAATGAGGCGTTTGAAACGGCGCTCCCACAGCGGCATGATTTCCGGAAAAATTTCGATGAGCGGGAAACCATAAATCTGATTGGTGCGCGCCTGTCCCATGACGATGCTGTAGAGATCGGGAATGATTTTGATCGTCACGGCAAAGCCGACGCATTGGTTGACCGCTTCGGTGATTTCCCGTTGCTGTGAAATGTCCAAGGCGATCAGCACATTTTCAACTTGCTCGTGTTGAATAATGCGGCTCATTTCGGCGATACTGCCAAGGACAGGCACGTCGCCATGGCTCTGATGCGCTTTCGGTGTGCGCACATCGATAAATCCGACGACACGATGGCCGAGTGCGGGGAAACGATTGACTTTGTCAAGCAACGCGCGCGCCTTTTCATTCCAGCCAACAATTACCGTTCGGCGCATGCCAATGCCGGATTCTAACATGCGACGTTGTACCGTTCGTAAAACCATGCGGCCATTGGCCACCATGAACGTCATTAGCAGCCAATAGGTGATGATCATCACGCGGCTGAATTGCGGCAACGTGGTTAAATCGCCGAAGTCCGCGGTAAATAAAAAAATAGCGATTACGCCGAAGAAAACGGTTTTGACCAGAGTGACCAGTTCGTCAAAACGCGAATGCGCATACCAGGTTCGGTACAAGCCAAAAAATAAAAAGAGCACAAACCAGAAGGCAAACATCAAGAGCGCGCTGGTGAACAGTTCCAGCGGTTCGGTGATCGTGAATAGCTCCAGCTTGCCGCGCACCCAGGCCCAGATTAAATAGGTGCCGACGATTGCCGTAAAATCGCTGAGAAAAAGCAGGGCGCGCTCGATCGCCCGCGGCATGATAATCGCATAATCACGGCTGCGGGCATTAAATAAGTAGCCGTGTTTTTGGAAAAAGTAGAGATTGGCCCAAAATCGTTTCCAGCGGCGGGCGCGCCAAAAGCTGCGGGGACGGCGTTGCTTATGATAGACAACAGTGACCTGCGGATAATAAAAAACTTTCCAGCCGTGTGCCTGCACGCGCAGGCAGTAATCGGCGTCTTCCGGGCCGTAAAAATATTTTTCATCCAGCCAGCCGACTTCTTTGATCACCTCGCGGCGGAGCAGTTGACAAGCGCCAAACACATAATCGACTTCACGCGTTGTGTTGTGGTCCCAATCCATCATGAGTTGTTCTTGCAGTAGGCGGCTGTCGCGCACGAAAGGAATAAACTGCAGCCGGCGCAGCAGTGGTGTCAGAATAGTGGGAAAGCGCCGGCAAGTCAGTTGCAGATGGCCGTCGGCGTCGACGATTTTAACCCCGATAATGCCAGCTTCCGGCGTTTGTGCGGCGAAGGTTACTAACTCATTGATGGCTGCAGGTGTAAGATGAACATTGGCGTCAAGTAATAAAACGAGATCGCCGGTGGTAGCTTGCAGGGCTTGATTGCGCGCTGCTGCCACGCCGCGCGGACGGGTATTCTCGATAAACCGCACGTTCGGAAAACGTTGCTGTAATCCCGTTAGATTATTCTTTGTGGCGCCATAATTGATGACAATAACTTCGAGGTCGAAAGGAAGAGTCGCGGAAAGGACTAAACTCAGGCCAGCGTCGAGAAGTTGCGGCGTATCCCAATTAACGATGGCGATGGAAACCCTCGGCGTGGCGTGCCGTCCATTGGCATGGGGTGCAGCGGTTATGAGTGGGGTAATAAGCTGCGGATGGTTCATGCTTCGCTTCAAATAGTTTGTTGCAGCTTCGCCGCATCCTTTCAAGAAGTGCAAAGAAAAATCGATAATACCGCAAACGGCTCCGTTGCACCTCCGGAACCGTTTGCTTGAAGCTCTTAGCGGCGTAACCGGGGTTACTCGTGCGGTGTGCGCAATTCCGCCGGAATCACATTGGTGCCGCAGCCGAGACGGACGATCTTCTTGCGGCCATTTTTAACGGCCTTGGTAGCATTGCGCGTGTCGACGACGAGTTTGGAATATTTCACGATCATCTCGTAATCATAATCGCTGTGATCGGTGGTAATGATGACGCAATCCGCTGAGGCCAACAGCCGTGCATCGAGTTTTTTGGATTTATAGACCTTGCCATTTACGTGCAGGCTCGGCACATACGGATCATTATACATCAAAGAACGGCCGCCGCGATTATACAGCAATTCCATCACTTTCAATGCCGGTGAGTTGCGCGTGTCGTCAACGTTCTTTTTAAACGCAACCCCGAGCATCAAGATTTTTGAATTGGCGATGGCCGCGCCGTGGACGCTGAGCGAGCGAATGATCAAGTCCAGCACATAATACGGCATGTTTTCATTGGTCATCGCCGCCAGTTCGATGAAGTTGGTGTGGAAATCAAATTCTTTGGCTTTCCAGGAAAGATAATATGGATCAACGAGAATGCAGTGGCCGCCGATGCCGGGGCCGGGAAAGAACGGCATGAAGCCGAACGGCTTCGTCGCCGCCGCTTCGACCACTTCCCAGATGTCGATGCCTTCCATGCGGTCACAAAGCTGCGCCAATTCGTTGACCAGCGCGATATTTACCGAGCGGAAAATATTTTCGAGCAGTTTGGTCATTTCCGCGGCCTTGGGGGAAGAAAGCTCACGCACATCGACAATAACTTTGCGCGAGATGGCCGCCGAAAGTTTGGTGCATTTTTTTGTCACGCCGCCGACAACGATCGGCGTGGTGGCGGTATTAAATTTCTTGTTGCCCGGATCGATGCGCTCCGGCGAGAAGGCCAGGTAAAAATCTTTGCCGACTTTCAAACCGGTTGTTTCCAAAATCGGTTGCACCACTTTTTCCGTGGTCTCCGGATAGGTTGTCGATTTTAAAATAATCAACTGCTCGCGCCGCAAGCCTTTGGCAATGCCGCGGGCGGAACTCTCAATATAGGAAACGTCGGGATCTTTAGTGTCCGTGAACGGCGTCGGTACGCAAATATAAATCACATCGTAATCGCCAATGCGATCATAATTGATGGCGCCGTAAAGTTTGCCAGCCTTGACCAATTCTTTTAGCTTTTTCCCATCGACATCGTCGATATAATTTTCACCTCGGTTGAGTTTTGCCACTTTATCTTTGCTCAAATCAATACCCAGCACCTCATAGCCCGTCGCGGCATATTCCACCGCCAGGGGCAAACCAACATATCCAAGGCCGATGACCGCAACTTTCGCTGTCCTATTCTCGATTTTCGTTTCCAGACTCACAGTTATTTCTCCTCAAGAATTTGAATCACCGCAAGAAGTATGTAGTACACTGTAACTTTAATTTGTCATGGTGAGCGGAGTCGCGCCATGACTTACCCCTCGATTTCACTCGGGGTGACACTCTTGTAAATTAAGGTAACAGTGTAGTCGTTGATTGATCGTTATCTCAAAATTTGCGCAAGGCGCCTCGAGGCGCCACTAAGAATTATTTTACAGCTTGTAATGTTTTTTGTAAAATTCAAGATATTCGCCGCTTTTCAATTTCTCCCACCAGCCACGGTTTTCCACGTACCAGTCAATGGTGTACTCCAGGGCCGCTTCAAATGCATGGCGGGGCTTCCAACCGAGCGCAGCCAACTTGCGGGCATCAACAGCATAGCGCCGGTCATGCCCGAGCCGGTCGGTGACATAAGTCATCAGAGTTTTTGGCTTGTTTAATTTGGCGAGAATCATTTCGGTGATTTCGAGATTGTTGCGTTCGTTGCCGCCGCCGACATTATAAGTTTCGCCATTTTTACCGTGCGTGAAAATAAAGTCGATGGCATCGCAGTGATCTTCGACGTAAATCCAATCACGGACATTTTTGCCGTCGCCGTAAATCGGCAGCGCTTTATTCTCCAGCGCGTTGGTGACGAACAGGGGAATGAGTTTTTCCGGGTATTGGTAAGGCCCAAAATTATTCGAGCAGCGAGTGATGATAACGGGAACGTCGTAAGTGACGAAATATGAATAAGCCAACCGATCGGCGCCGGCCTTGGAGGCCGAGTACGGGCTTGATGGCATCAGCGCATCGGTTTCTTGGAACGCGCCGGTGAGCGTGCTGCCATAAACTTCATCGGTGGAAATCTGAATAAACTTTTTGAGGCTATGCCGGCGCGCGGCTTCCAGCAAAACAAACGCCCCAAATACATCGGTGCGAATAAATGCGTCCGGCGTGCCGATGGAGCGATCAACGTGGCTTTCGGCGGCAAAATTTACCACCGCCTCGACTTCGCTCGTCAGTTGATTCACCAGGTGATCGTCGCAAATATCGCCGTGAACAAAACGATAGCGCGGGTTTTGTTCAAACTCACGTAGATTTTCCCGATTGCCGGCGTAGGTGAGCTTGTCGAGATTGAGAATGGCAACGTCGTTGCGTTTGCGCAGCAGATAACGAATATAATTGCTGCCGATAAATCCGGCTCCGCCGGTGACCAAGATTTTTTGCATGTGCACTCCGTTGAAATTAATCGGCGAAAAAAACGCCGGGACGGACGTTGTTTTCCCGCCAGTATTTTTTTGAACAACTTAAAATTTACGGAATCGGGAATTAAAAGTCAACGCTTTATGCGGGCGGAAGGAGAAAAATTCAACTTAACCGTAACCGGGCTTTGGCAGAGCGGCTCACGGGCAACTCGGTTTGGGGGCGATCTTTCATGCGCGCGCGATAGCTGCCAGGAAACTCGCGTACAATTTCCGCCAAGTGATTCAGATTGATCAGCGCCGACCGGTGAATGCGCACAAAATCTTCGACGGGCAATTCGGCTTCCAATTGATTCAAGGTTTCGTCGAGCAGAAAAACGTTATCAAACGTATGGGCGGCGACATATTTGCCTGCGGCCTGAAAAAAGAAAATATCTTTGATATTTAAAAAACGAATGTGATTGCCGGCACGCACTTGCAGGCGCTTGGCAAGCGCCGGTTTCAGGCCCGCCAGCAGGTTCTGCAGCTGGCCCTGAAAGAGGCTGGCCTCGCTGCGCGTCAGGTGTTGCAATTTTTCCAAAGCTTTTTTTAAACGCTCCGGATCAACGGGTTTGAGCAGGTAATCAATGGAGTTGGTTGCGAAAGCTTTGAGCGCGTATTCGTCATAGGCGGTGGAGAAAATAATCCAGGGCTGGTGGGTTAATTGTTCCAATACCTCAAAACCGCTGAATTCCGGCATTTGAATGTCGAGGAAAATCAGGTCAGGCTTGAGCGTTTCGATTTTTTCAACCGCTTCTGCGCCGTTGCTGGCGCGGCCAATAATTTCGACGTTATCGTCATGCGGCTGCAGTAGGCGTTCCAGGCGATCCAGCGCGAGCGGCTCGTCATCGACGAGGAGGGTTTTGTATTTCATGTTCGGTTCTGTTCGTCTTTGCGCCAGGGCAGTTTGAGAAGAATATTGACGCCCTGTCCCGGCGTTATTTTAAAGTCATATTCAGTTCCGTAATTCAAGGCCAAGCGCTCGCGCACACTGCTTAGCCCGAAGTGTTCGGTGGCAACAGCGCCGCTGAAGCCTTGGCCCGTATCGTGAATTTCAATGCAACAAAAATGTTCATTGGCGCGGCAGTGGATTTGTATTTGTCCGCCGTTCTTTGCCGGCGCGATGCCGTGCCGAACGCTGTTCTCAACCAACGGTTGTAAGAGCAGGCCGGGAATCTGCATGTTCGCCAATGCCGCATCCATCGTGATTTCATACGACAAGCGTTTACTTCTACTTAGACAGATTTCTTTCGTCGCTTTTTGCGATAGCTGGCGGCGCTGGCG
>CAYUVM010000156.1:0-8644 GCA_964447935.1 uncultured Cytophagia bacterium
TTCGGAAAATATTCCGCCGCAGATTCGGCAATCTCACTCGCCGGGGTGATCGGATAACCGAAGTAGGCGCGACATCCCGCGAGCAACGCCGCTTTCACGACGGCTTCGTTGCCTTTAATGAGTTCCATACTTGTTCCTGGTTGCTGGATACTGTAGCTGTAATGCTTGATGCTGGTTTTTTGCTGACACTAATTAACGGGCACTGGCCTCGGCTCCACTCTTTTATAAACTGTAATTGCCGCCGGCTCCGGGCAGACATAGAAACACACACCACAGCCCGTGCATTCAATGCCCTGGTATTCCGCGGGGTGGTAACCCATGCGGTTGAGCGCCTCGGAGATTTTTAGCACCGACGGCGGGCACACCTCGACGCACAGGCCACAGCCCTTGCATTCCTCGGCATTAATAGTGACCATGCCGCGACTTCGACTTTCTTTTCGCACTGGTGTCATTGTCATGTTCTCACGATGGTTTTTACCCATAGAAAAGCACTTTACTCAACAAATCAGAAGGTCAAACGATATGCCACAGCCTTTGCTTATGCTTATAAATAAGGAAATGACACTAAGCTTTTGAATTTTAGCAAATATCCCCGCCGTGGTTTTGTTTACGGAGTATATTGAGACACAGCATTTTTTTGCAAGAATGGGAAAAGTAACCGTTGATTTCTCAAGCTTAGGAATATCAGGATGGCTGCGCTTAATTTCGGGTAGTTGCCGTCAAGTTTTATTGGTAAAACACCCCAAAAGGTTTAAAAAATTAGCGTGTTCCACGGGCCGGCGGCATATTCTGATTGAACGGAGTGTCAAGAAGAAAACTTTCGAATCATGGGAATAATTTTTGATATCGCTGGTAGATTAAATAGCAATAACATGTACGAACCAATAGCTCCGGGAGAATTTGGGCATGTTTAAAGACATTTTGTTGTTTGTTTTCTTCTCTCTAATCGGAGAGACGATGGCGCAACCAACAAAACCCAATAGCGCCGTCGATAACCGCCTGACCGTGGCCAACAGCCGTTTTAGTTTTAAACTTTTCGATCAGCTTGCCAAAGCGGAGACTGGAAAAAATATTTTCGTCTCACCGGCCAGCGTGGCTTTCACGTTAGCGATGATTTACAACGGCGCGAGCGGCGAAACGCAGGAGGGTATGATCAAGACGTTGGAATGGCAGGGCATGAGCCTGTCGGAAATCAATCACGCTCATGCGGCGTTGCGAGCGCTGTTAGCAAGTGCCGATTCGAAAGTGCAATTGAGTATTGCCAATTCATTGTGGGCTCGAGACGGCGTGGTGTTTAAGCCGGAATTTATCCAGCGCAATCAGAATTTTTATGCGGCGGAAGTTGCCAATGTGGATTTTGCTGCAGTGACTGCACCGGCCCTGTTGAATAATTGGGTAAAGCAAAAAACCAACGGCAAAATCACTCAAATTGTTGAGCGGATTCCAAGTGACGCGGTTTTATATTTGCTCAATGCGATTTATTTCAAGGGCAACTGGGCGGCGCCATTTGATAAAGCCCAAACAAGAGATCGGCAGTTTGCCCTGCTGAATGGCGCGAGGAAAAAACTTCCGATGATGTCACAAAGTGGACGCTTCCGCTATTCTGAGAATGAAAAATTTCAAATCATCAGTTTGCCTTATGGCACGGGCCGAATGAGCATGGATATTTTCCTGCCGGCGAAAGATTCTAATCTTAAAGCCTTTCAAGCGGAGTTGAGTCCGGCAAATTTTGAAAAGTGGATATTGCAATTGCGCTCAACCGAAGGCAATATTGTGCTGCCACGTTTTAAAATGGAATATGAAGTGACGCTCAACAGCACCCTCAAAACGCTCGGCATGGAAACAGCTTTCGATCCACAACACGCCGATTTTAGCGGAATGTATAGTAAATCTGCCCTCGCTAATGTTTTTATAGGTGAAATCAAACACAAAACTTTTGTCGAAGTCAACGAAGAGGGAACGGAAGCCGCGGCGGTGACTTCGGGGGGCATGCGAGTAACCTCTTTTGTGCCGCCATTTAACATGACGGTAGATCGGCCATTTTTTTGCGTTATTCGGGATAATCAAACTGGAACGATTTTATTTATGGGTGCAATCGTCGCCCCATAATCATGCGGTGTTGTTGCGATGATTTAACGTAAGAAGCAATTTTCACCTCATACTCAACCAAACAAAACAGGCCGGTCACGCGCAGTGGCCGGCCTGTACAAAAGAGAATGAATCTTGAAATCGGAAGTTTGGAAGTATGAACCCGTCCATAAAAAACGGCTCACGGAAATTTTTTCCGTGAGCCGGATATCTTTACTTTTAGAATTTAATTTTGAGCACTTCGTTGGTCCCCGTTTTGACCACAACTTTTTTGGTTTCGCCGGCAGCACTTTTGATTCTGAAATTAAACACCGCGCGACCAGAATCGGAGGCTGCTTTCCATTGTTGGGTTTCGCCGGGATAAGCTTTCAACGCCACAGCTTCGGCGGCATCGCGTTCGGCGACCTCAACTTTCCACAGCGGGGCCTTGCCGGCAGTAGAATCCTCGCGAAATTTGTGCGTCTGGTCTTCGATTTCATTTACCTGTCCGGTCTTCGCGTTGATTAAAACTTCGTAAACGATATTATCGGACTTGACTTGAATTTCATAAAACTGTTTGCCGGTGTCCCATTCCAGTTCGGTGCCCAGTAAATAGCCATTTTTATATTTCCTTAGAACTTTTTGCTCCGCTTCGTTACGGGTGACCGGCCCGGCCCCCTCTTTCTTTTTGCGTTCCCCTCCGCCTTTTTTCTTGCCCGAATTGTTAGCCGCGTCTGTTTGCTCGGTCGAGTTGCAAGCCAACTGGCAGAGCAGCATCAATACCAACCCGAGGGCGCCGATGGCAACTTTATAATTTTTCATAAATCTTTCTCCTTGCTTTTCTATGCAGTTCATGTTGAATAATTACGTGAGCATGAAGATTCAAATATTTAGCAACAATCGCCCGAAGGAACTAAAAATTGTGCTGTTAAATCGCCACCATATTTTTCGAACGAAACGTTAATTTAAACAATTGCTATTTTAAAGTCAATAGGCTTGTCGTTATGGTAGTGGCTATGGTAGTGGCTGACGGGCAAACAGCCGTCTTTTTACTTAATGCAAAAGCCCCGAAATCATTTCGGAGCTTTCTGCTGGCTGGAGAGTTTTAAAATTAGCCAACGTTTCGATATCGGGTCACTGTTCTTCAGTATCGACGCAGGTGAGCCGGGAATGTTCAACCGCATGCAATACAACCCACTGCGGGCACAGAGATATAGCGTCTTGTTGTCCTCATCGCCCCATGCCATGTTGTGAATATGTTTCGGCGCGATGATGGTGCCGAAGTGCTTGCCTGCGGACGAGAGCATCCACAAGCTACATAGAAAACAATAAACAACGAAAGAATTTGCCGTCTTACAGATTTTGGTCGTGGGTAAAGTGAAATCCTTATTTTAGAAAACGAATAGTCCGCAAAAAAAATCTCCAACGAATAAATGGGCGATACTTTACCCGTTGGAGACGATAAAAAGAAGAAAATTTTTTACACCTTAGGTTTTATGATCATCGCCATCACGACCCCAGCGAGCGCAAAGCCAACGCCTTGTTCGATTAATTCGCCGAACGTGAAACCCGCCGGAAATCCATACCAATTCCAGTAAGAGACGCTGATTGCCAAAAATGGAATGACGCCGATCAGGGTTACGAACAGAATACGGCTGACCAGGCCTGGCAGCGAGCCTAACGCTTGGGCCAGCAGATATGCCGCAACGAGCGCGGCAGCAATATTGGAAGCCAGTTCGATCAGCAATGTTTTGGCGCTCATTCCAGGCATGCCAGTGGGGTGAAAAACCAGAAAACCGCTCGGACCTTGTTCCCATCTGCGCATGAACTCGGCCTGCTGTTCTGCAGTCATATCGTTGGACGGCACGCCGCCGGGAAAAAGATAAAGTCCAGGCTCTTTCATATTCTCCTTCATCGCCGTAATCACCGTTTCTTCATTTTGCATGCTTTTCATGCTCGATTCGCCGAGGCCGAGCGCCATGTGTGAAACCGCACCCCAAATAAAAAGCACGAAGCCGCCGGCAAAACCGCTGAGTAGAATTTTTTTGATCATGTTTTTCCTCCGTCCGAAGTTAAAGTTGAGACTGAAAATTGGTTTTGCAATTTTTCATTTATTTTTTCAATCTAATCCGCTGTGGCCTTGAGTTGGGAATGCGTTCGATTTCACCGATCACTTCGAGATGCAATTTCACCGTGGTCACGTACCACATTAAGGAGCCGATTTTTTGCAGCTCGTCGTCGGAAAGAAAGGGCCGCGTCAATTCCGCTAATCGCAAAAACTCGACGCCGGTTTTGTTTTTCGGCACGGCCCGGCGAATCGCACGGCGCAGGGTTTCGTATTTCCAGCGGTCGATACGCGTGCCTTGCTTGCCGGGCGTCGGCGTGAGGCATAAAATTTTTTCTTCATTGGGTGATATCATTTCGCATCCAGATCATAAGCGATTTTGAGCCATGCCTTTACTTCCGAATCAATATCGGTAAGCGAGGTGATTTCGACGCGGTGGGTAATGCGGTCGCCTTTGGCAAGGCCGCCGGTGTCGAGCAAGCGTTTGGGTGGTTTCTTCTTTGTGCCTTTCAGCGCGAAGCCGAAATCGATGCGCGTCCGCGTCGTGGGCTTGATTTGCGCAAAAACATGGTCACGATAAAACGGCACGATGGTTTGACATGGGCAAATTTTGACGTCGTCACCGATTGATTGGCCGAGGGCAATCAGCGCGTCATGAAGCGGCCGCAGGCCCGCCTTCGCGCCGGCGTACATCGTCTCGACGTAATTCGCCGCCGCTTTGAGATATGCCTCACCATCCGTGTCTTCCGCGCCTTTGCCTTCGACGCGATCGACGATCATCCACGCCGTGGTGCCGCCGAGTTTATAATCTTTTTTCAACCACTCGCGCCGCGCTTTCTCTTCATCCGGGCCGGATTTCTTCACCAGCGCCATCCATTCGTCGAGCGACTTGCCGGTGGTTTTGGGCAGGTTGTTAATGATCGCTTGCGCGTAAGCGACTGACGGATGAACGCTGTACAACGATTGGGTCAATTTGTTGGGCATTGCCTCACCTTCTAAAACAGTTATGCGTAATTCCAAAACCGTTCGGACGCCCCGAGCATTCGGACGGTAATAACCCTGACATTATACTTGATCTCTTGCCGGAAATCAACTAATTTTTATTATGACTGAATTGCAATATTATCTCGGGTGCCCGCAATGGAGCAACAAATCGTGGGTCGGCGAGTTGTTTGCCGCAGAGGCCAAACCCGCGGATTTTCTCGGGCAATATGCCGCGGTTTTCAACACGGTTGAGGGCAACACGACGTTTTATGCTTTGCCGAAACCGGAAACCGTGCTGAAATGGCGCGAGGAAACGCCGGCAGTTTTCAGATTCTGTTTTAAATTTCCGAAAATAATCAGCCATCAATTGCGCCTGCAACATGCCGAAAAAGAAACGAGTGCGTTTATCAAGCTGCTCGCGCCGCTCAACGAAAAACTCGGCCCATTCTTCCTGCAACTGCCGCCGTCTTTTGATGTCAACGCGTTGCCGGATTTGGAAAAATTTATCAAAACATTGCCGGCGGAGTTCAAGTATGCGGTCGAAGCGCGGCATTTGGATTTTTTTAATGCGATGGCAGCCGAACAAAAATTCAATGATCTGCTGCAATCATTGAATATAAGCCGGGTGGTTTTCGACACGCGCGGATTGCACGCGGCGGAAGTACCCGAACATGATTATATCTCGCTCGACGCAAAACGCCGCAAGCCGAAAGTGCCGGCACGATTCACCGCGACGAATCAATATCCGTTTGTGCGTTTTGTAGGGCATCCGATCATCGAGCACAACGAATTTCATTTGCTGCAATGGGCTGGCGCCGTGGTGAAATGGCTGGCCGAAGGGAAAAAGCCTTTTGTTTTCATGCACGCACCGGATGATTTTTATGCGCCCCGGCTCGCGCAGTATTTTCATGCGCTGCTTGGCAAGCTCGCGCCGGAGATGGCGCAACTTCCGTCTTGGCCGGGTGAAAAAATAAAATCGGCTGAAGCGCAGTTGGATCTTTTTTAATGCTGCGTCAGGCTAAACCAATTCCCCGAATTGTCCTTCATAATCGCCTCGACGCCATAGGGGCGTTCCTGCGGCGGCGAAAGAAACTCGACGCCTTTCTTCTTCAACTCTTCATACGTCGCATGGCAATCGTCGGTGTCGAAAACGCCCGCCCCCATCGCGCCTTTGGCAATAAGTTCACGGATGGTTTGCACCGTGGCCTCGTCGAACATAAAACCGGCTTTGGGTTCCATCAAAACGATTTCTAAATCTGGCTGTGATGTCGGTCCGACAGTCAACCAACGGAATCCTTCTATTGTCATGTCGGTGCGGACCTCAAAACCTAATTTCTCCGTATAAAATTTTTTGGCCTCGTCTTGATTGTTGACATAAATGGTGGCGTGAGATAATTTCGTGATCATGCCGATTCTCCAGGTGAAAAGTTTGCCAGTTTGCTTGTTGGCCAATTCACCCGTTGAGCGGTAACTGGCAAACCGCCCAACCGGTGAACAAGAACAAGATACAAATTCGTCACAAAGATTTCTTCTCGAAAATTGCTAAAGTACCGGGGTGGATTTTTGTGGGCCAAACCGGAAGATATAACAGGCAGGAATGGCGACTTGCGGCCAGAGCACGGCGATTTGCATGCGGCCCAGCGTGCGGGTGCGATAGAGTTTTGGTGGATGGCCGACGTATTTGTGGAACAACGTGCTGAACGAACCAGGGCTTTCAAAACCGACTGCAAAGCAAATTTCTGTAACTGACATGTTGCTGGAAACAAGTAGTTGCTTCGCCTTTGCGAGCCGTTTTTCCGTCAAATATTCGTGCGGCGTTTGATAAAACGCTTGTTTAAAAAGCCGCAAAAAATGATACGGCGAAAAAAATGCCTGTCGCGCGATTTGGTCGAGGGCAATCGGCAGATGAAAGCTGCGATCAATAAACTCACGCGCGTGATACAGACGTTGGTAAACGGCTTGATCAAGCATAGACATTTTTACCAAAAGGCAGTATAACAAAAATTTTGAAACCCTTTAATTATCTTTGATTGCCAACGCCGGCTGAATATCGAAATGCAATTTTCGATGCGCCTCGCGCAAAGCCGACTCAACTTGCGCCGGCGTTTCGGCGCGCGCAAACATGAAACCCAAATAACTCCCGCCTTCCGGTAAGGCGACGACGAAATGATCGAGCGGAATCGTGATTTTAACTTCTTGCATGAATGTCACCGTGAGCGCCTCGGCAACACCGTGCACGGCGCACAGTTTTCCTGAACGTGGAATCGGCAGCATCATAACTCCCGCTGCGTCTGTCCGGCCTGGACTTGCCTCGACCTCCTCGCCGATGGCGTGGCGCAACACCAGCTCTTCAAGAGAAAGTCCGGTGCCGAATTTCAATGTGCGCGAACACAACCCGCCGATGGTGCGCGCCGCAATCTCCAGAATAAAAATGCCCTGCTCGTTCAAACGCGCCTCGGCGTGAATCGGCCCGTGGTGCAAGCCAAGTATTTTGCAAGCAGCGGCAACAGTGTTATGAATTTGTTGCTGGAGCTCCAGCGGCAATCGCGATGGTGTCACATAAATGGTTTCTTCAAAAAACGGCCCTTCGAGGGGATCGGGCTTGTCGAAGAGCGCCAGCACGCGCAGCTTGCCATTGGTCAGCAAGCCTTCCACTGCGACTTCGATGCCGGGAATGTAACTTTCAACCAAAAGGCGCTTCGCTGCCGCACGGCGCATCTGAAAAAACTCGCGGCCGCGCAACAGCGTTGCAATCCGATGAAACGCGGCCACAAATTCTTTTGTATTATTTGCGCGAATCACGCCGCGACTGCCGGAAAGCAACAATGGTTTCAGGACAACCGGGAATTCAACTTTCGGCAGGTAAAATTCAGGAGGGGAGTCAAGCTTGGCAACAAAGAATTTCGGCGAACGCAAGCCGCCCTCGGCGAGCGCGCGCCGCAGCAACCATTTGTTGCGGGTTTTTTCAACGGATTCATGGCGGTTGCCGTGCAACTGGAGTTTCTCATTCAAGCGCGCGGCGAGAATCGTGGTGTAATCGTCCGCGGCCACAATGGCGTCAATCGTTTTATCACGCAACGTGACGCAAGCTTTAGCAACCGCCTCGGGCAAAGAAGAAAACGGCAGCGACAGCCCAAAGTGTTCCGGCCATTCCGCGGCCAGCACGCGGCAGCGATTGGAAGCGAGAAGCACGTCAATGTTTAATCGCGCTGCCGCCTGCAAAAAATCATCGAGTCGATACGTCGTGGTCGGCACCAGCAGCAAGATCTGTTTTCGACGCATGACGTTATTTCTTCTGTTGGGCCTGCGGCATGTAATCCGGCGGCAGCGCCGAGCCTTCACCGAAGAAAAATTCTTCCATTGCCTGATCTAAAAATTTGCTGGCGTTCGGATCGGCGAGATTGAGACGATACTCGTTGATCAGCATGATCTGGTGCTGAATCCAAATTTTAAACGCTTCCTTGGAAACATTTTCATAGATGCGTTGGCCCAACACGCCCAGCTGTGGCGGCTCCGCCAGCCCTTCCA
>CAYUVM010000157.1:0-8537 GCA_964447935.1 uncultured Cytophagia bacterium
GTTTCTCGAAATTTTTCCACGCCGGCGAGACCGTGCCGTCGTAATACGACGTTCTCCCGCCTATCGAAGATCTGAGAACGCGATTTTTGAACGTCACGTTTTTAATCGTGCAAGGCTCAAACAACATCGACGGCTCCTTTTTTTCTCAATAAAAAATGACAGCCAAAGTTTCACCTCTTGAGGAAACATTCGATGATAATACGTTTGAGCAATACAATCGGATTGCCCGCGCCGGCCAAGCTTGCTGATTATACCGGAGGGTCAATCGACGCGGGAATTTCAGTTTCCGTAAAGCGCCGCACAAAATCCAGCTCACGCAGTGTTGAAGTCACGGCTTGACGGGCCTCCGCGACTAAAAGCAAACTACTGAACAACAGCGTGACGGCGCCAATCAAACTCAAAATCACAGTGATCCAGCCGTAATCCCACTGCATGATCGTCACGATACAAATGGCCACACTGGTCGCCACAAATAAACCAATGGCCGTGTAAAGACTCATTAAAGCCGAGCGCAGCAGCATGATGCGCTTTGACAAGCGCGCAAGCTGATCCAGATAAAGTTCTTGCTTGGCGGTTGCACGATATGAATTTTGTGAAGCGCTGTTAAGAGGCTCGAGTTGATCCGAAATCACGCGCACGCGATCCACGACGCGGCTCAAACGATTGGACGTCGAAAGTACCAGCGTGCCGCTGGCGGAGATCAACACCGCCGGAGTGATCATGGCGGTAAGAATTTCGCTGGAAGTGATCGAGAAGTCCATTTTATATCAAACCTCGGCTTCCACCAATTCTTCTCTCCGCCGTATCGGTGTGGTGCTCGCGTGTGACTGGTGAAACTCTTTCGAAAAATACGAATAAATCGCCGGAATCACATACAGCGTCAAGCCACTGGCAAAAATCATCCCGCCGACCACGGCGATACCCATTGACACGCGGCTTTCCGCGCCGCCACCGAGGCCGAGCGCAATCGGCAGAATGCCGAGAATGGTGGAGAGACTCGTCATCAGAATCGGGCGAAAACGCGCCGTCGCTGCGCTCTGTACGGCTTCGACAACCGAAAGGCCCGCGGCTTTGCGTTGATTGGCAAACTCCACAATCAAAATGCCGTTTTTGGTCACGAGACCGATGAGCATGATCTGGCCAATCTGGCTGAAGATGTTGATGGTCTGATTAAAATACCATAATGACAACAGCGCGCCGGCCACCGCGAGCGGCACTGTGAACATGATGATAAAAGGATCGCGAAAACTCTCGAACTGTGCCGCCAGTACGAGGTAGGTCAGCACCAACGCGAGAATAAACACGAAAATCAAACTCGACGAGCTTTCAGAAAAATCCCGCGCAGCGCCGGCCAAGGAAGTGCTAAAAGATTCATCTAAAACTTTAGCAGCGATTTCATCCATGGCTTTAATCCCATCGCCCAGTGTGTGACCAGGAGCAAGGCCGGCAGAAACAGTAGCAGCAATGTAACGGTTGAAACGAAATAACTGCGGCGGATTAGCCTGCTCCGACACGGTGATGACATTATCGAGTTGAATCAACTCGCCGCTGCGATTGCGCACAAAGATCGATTTGAGATCCACCGGCTCATCACGGTTGGCGCGCGTCAATTGGCCGATGATTTGATATTGCTTGCCGTCTTTAATGAAATAGCCGTAGCGCGAACCGCTCAACGTTAATTGGAGCGTTTGCGCGATGTCACTCACCGAAACGCCGAGCGTGCGGCTGCGCTCCCGGTCAATGCTAATCACCAGTTCGGGCTTATTGAATTTCAAATTCAAATCTGTCGTGCTAAAAGCCGGATGGTTGTTAGCGGTTTCCAGAAATCGCGGCAGCACGGCGCGCAGCTTTTCAAAATCCGGCGTTTGAATGACGTATTGCACCGGTAACGCGGAGCGCCCACCGCCGCCACCGACGCTGATGGTCTGTTCCTGTGTCACAAACGTGCGGGCCTCGGTCAGTTGCCGTACCGAAACCGACAGCGCGTCAGCAATTTGTTGCTGCGTGCGGTTACGCTGGTCCGGCGGCACCAGCGTGATCGTCGTCGAGCCGGAGTTGGTACCGCTCGCGCCGCCACCGCCGGCAGTGTTCGCCAAAACCGCTTCGGCCTCCGGCACTTCGTGTTTGACGAGAGCGATCAGCGTATCCATATATTTGTCCATGCGCTCGAACGAGGTGCCTTCCGGCGCGGTGGAAGACATACGCAAACGACCCCGGTCTTCCAGCGGCGCCAGCTCTTGCGGCAAATTTTTGGAAAAGAGCCACATTAAACCGACGGAAAACAAAACCGCGACAAAACCGAGCCACCGCCGGCGCATGAAAGCCGCCAACGAGTTTTCATAACTGTTGATTAGCGCGGTAAAAAAAGGCTCGGTTTTGCGGTAGAACCAGGAGTGCTGGGCATGCGCTTTGATCAAACGGGTGCTCAACATCGGCGTCAGCGTCAGCGCGATGAATGCGGAGATGGCCACCGAACCGCCGATGACGATGCCAAATTCTTTGAACAGCCGGCCCGTCAAACCCTGCAAAAAAACGATGGGCATGAACACCGCGATCAGCGCCACCGTCGTCGAAATGACTGCGAAGAAAACTTCCTGCGACCCTTTGAATCCGGCCTCGAGGGGATCCATGCCGTCTTCAATTTTTGCAAAAATATTTTCCAACACCACAATGGCGTCATCCACGACCATGCCGATGGCGAGCACCAATCCCAACAGCGTCAGCACATTGATGGAAAAATTGGCGAGATACATGATGAAGAACGTGCCGATGAGCGAAGTGGGGATGGCGAAAACCGGAATGATCGTCGTGCGCCAATCGCGCAAAAAAAGAAAAATAATCAGCACCACCAGGCCGAAGGCGGTGAGAATGGTTTCCTGCACTTCGCTGATGGAGGTACGAATATATTTGGTGGTATCAAACGCCATCACCAGTTCAATGTCATCCGGCAATTCTTTATCGATCTGCTCGACGCGGCGATAAAATTCATCGGCGATTTTGATGTGATTGGAACCCGGTTGCGGCACCACCGCGACCGAGACGCGCGGCCCGGCCAGCCCTTTGGAGATCGAGCGTTCGTTTTCCGGGCCTAATTCGGCGCTGCCAATGTCGCGGAAGCGAATGATGCGGCCATCTTGTTCACGGATAATGAGATTGTTGAACTCTTCGGTTTTTTCCAGACGGCTCAACGTGCGCACGGTCAGTTCGACATCGTTACCTTCGATGCGGCCGGAGGGCAGCTCGATGTTTTCGGCATTAAGTGCGTTGCGCACATCCAGCGGCGTAATTTGATATGCGGCTAACTTGGCGGGATCCATCCACAAACGCATCGAGTAACGCTTTTCACCGAAGATGCGCACCTCGCTCACGCCCGGAATGGTTTGCAGCCGTTCTTTGAAAATATTATTCGCAATCTCGGTGAGCTTCAGCAAGCTGCGTGAGCTGCTGCTGACACTCATGATGACGATGGGTGAGGCGTCGGCGTCAGCTTTGGACACCACGGGCGGATCGGCATCCGGCGGCAAATTGCCCACGGCGCCGGCAACTTTATCGCGCACGTCGTTGGCCGCGGTTTCCAAATCCACTTCGAGCCCAAATTCAATCGTGATGTTGCTGCGGCCCTCGCGGCTGGTGGAATTAATTGCTTTAATGCCCGGCACGCTGCTGATCGCTTCTTCGAGCCGCTCGGTAATTTGTGACTCAATGACGTCGGCATTGGCGCCGGTGTAGGAGGTACCGACGGTGATGATCGCCGGATCGACGTTGGGATATTCCCGCACGCCGAGATACGTAAAGCCGATGACGCCGAATAACACGACGATGATCGACAAGACAATGGTTAAGACGGGACGACGGATGCAGGTGGCAGAGAGGCTCATGGGGTTCTCGCTAGAGCTAATGCTAAATGTGAATAAGATAATATCAACAATTCAACTTTGTTATGAGTTAAACGACGATGACCAATTCCCTTGGCCTATGCAACTCGTACACCATCTTCATGGGCTGAATGACGCGGCGTGAGCCACCTTTGATGACTGGAACCACATCATTCAATCACCGGCAATCCAATACTCCTTCGCCATTCATTCAAAATCGCCCGCCATTTCTTGGCGCGATCGAGCGTGGGAATGAGTTCACCTTCCGGCATTAAATATTTTAAATCGTCCGCACGATTTTTCTCGGCCCATTTTTTGAATTCCTCAAAACGATCCGTCGTTTTTTGTCCGGCGCTAAAAACGAGAATGCCGGTGATCTTTTCGTTCGTATCAAAATAATAGGTGAGGTTGACCGGGGCTGGCCCGCGCTCGGTGAGACGATAAAAATCATTGATCTCCAGCAAGCGAATCGTCACTTGCTGGCTGTCAACTTTGTAATGCTCAATTTGAGATTTCCCTTTAAAATACGCGTCCCAATCGGACCACGGACCTTTGTCGGCGGACTTGATAAGTGCGCCCGGACCTTCTTTTTTCTCATACCAACGCGCCGCGCCTTTGGCCAGCATCGCCTGTATGCGTGCGGTGTCGTGGCCGGCGATGGCCTGGCGATAAGCCATCACCTTTTGGGCCAGCGGATGATCAGCGTCATTTTTCTGCGCTAAAAGAAGGAGAGGACAAACCAACAACAGGACAAACGTCATTAACAACAGAGGGTATTTTTTGCCAGCAAAATGGTTCATTGAGAGCAATTCCCTATGAAATGTGACGATCAAAACCGGTAATCTCCGCCTTGTGGGCCACTATGATTTCCAGTGCCCCACAAGGGGGCAGGACTACAAATCATTACCTTGAATGTCAAACTCATCAAATATGATCATTTCAATCGGATTTGTGACTCAATCGGTTTTTTGCGACACGCGGCGCCACAACGCGGCGATGGCGAGGTAAAAAATACCAACAGCTAATCCAAACAGCAATCCGGCGCCTGCGCCGCGCAACAGCGCAATTTCCGGACGAACCGCGGAAGCCATCGCCGAGGCTGCAGAGCCGATGAAAGCACCCAACGCCGCACAGAGGATGGCAGCGGCGCTGAGTTGTGACCAAGTCGATCGCCAACCTAGACGCCGGACGATGTACATCGCTGCCACCGGAACAATTACCGGGGCTAAAAGGATGATCAATTCCACGTCATAAGCACCATTCCGCAGGAACCTTTTAGTTCAAGCATTTGTTTAAGCATCAGGTTTTCTAAAGTATCAAAACCTCTACTGGAGCGGGATGTGGCTCTTGTTTTGCGCGAGCCAAGTCTCAAAAGTTTGCAGCGCCGGATTGAGTGTGCGGGTGAAGTCAGGGTTGCGCGCGCCGCAGAAATCTTGATTAAAGTCGCGCTTGAATTGAAACATATTTCCCACATCGTCGGCACCGGGGAAACCAAAGCTGCGAAACACCTCCGGTGGCACATCGTTGTAGCGCACTTCTTGGCCGAGCGCTCTGGTTAATCCGGCGGCCATCTGCGCTCCGGTCAAATGTTCGCCTGCAATGCCGACCGTCTTGCCGATAAACTCATGGCCCTTCTTGAAAATGCCAAAAGCGCATTTGCCAATGTCCTCGGCAGCAATGCCGGGGAGTTTCTTGTCGCCCATTGGCATGGTGATGGCTAACTTGCCGTCCGGGCCTCTTTTGGGTTCCATGCCGAAATAGATAAAATTCTCCCAATAAAACGAGGTATTCAGTAATGTCACCGGCAGTCCGAGCGCGGTGAAGAGTTGATTGGCCTCGCCCTTGGCATCGAAGTGCGGCACTTTGTACTTGCCTTGCAAAGTGGGCATGCGGTTATCGCTGAGCGGCACCCACTGGCGTGTGTCTTCGAGCGTGGACCAAATGACATGTTGGAGTCCGGTATGTTTTGCGGCTTGCGCCATGGCTTTGGCCTCAGCCAATTCCTTCTCGGGAGAAAAATGCGCCCAGAAAAATGTAACGCAGAATGCGCCATAAACACCGGTGAACGCCCGTTTCAAACTCTCGACGTCGTCGATGTCGGCGGCCACAACCTCGGCGCCCAACTTGGCCAATTCTTTTGCTTTGTCCGAGTTGCTATCTCTCGTAATGGCGCGCGCGGTGAAGCCGCTATTCGGTTCGCTCAAAATGGCGCGAACCAAGCCACCGCCTTGGGCGCCGGTTGCGCCGACGACGGCAATGATCTTTTTTTCAGCCATACAATCCTCCTGTGGTATTGACATTGAGTGCGAACGGCATCAAACATTTAGCCGCTCGCAAATCCTACAGTTGTTTGTTAAAATTGCAATACATAAAAATTTTTAGGGCCGAGGCCCTTCCGGCAAAATCAACTCATTGGCTTTGTTCGCGGCAACTTCCGGCGGTGTACCAGAATCCCAGCGCGGCGGCGGCACTTTGCCGTTGGCATACAACGATTCCATCGGTTGCCAAACGCTATCAACGCGATCGGTGAACAAATCGCCGATCAACAAGTCCGTGACGGTGCCACGGAGGTGAGGGTAGTTGCGCACGAATTGGCCGAAACTGAAGCCATCGTAATACTCGCACACGAGGCGGCGCATACGATCCACGCCTTGATTGAAGAGTTCACCCCATTTGCCGAGCTGCGCCGCGGAAAGATCGCCGCGCTGAAAACCTTCGACGATGGCGTCCGCCGCCATCTCGCCGGATTTTAATGCGAGCAGAACACCCGACGAATACAGGGGATCGAGAAAACCGAATGCATCGCCGATGGTCACCCAACCATCGCCGGCGGCTTGCGTGGCGCGATAGGAATAATCTTTGGTCGCGAAGTAGCCGGTCATGCGCTTGCCGGAAGCCACACGCTCTTTCACGGCCGGGCAGCGTTCCACTTCTTCAATATAAGTTTGCTCGTGGCTGCCGCGGCCTTTAAAAAGATAATCAAATGGCGCGACCACACCGACGCTGACGCGATCATCATTTAATGGAATGTACCAAAACCAGCCCAGCCGGTTTGCGGTTTGTAACACCATCGTCGCGCCTTCGTCGCGGCCCTTATCTCGGTAAGCGCCCTGCCAATACGTCCAGATCGCGCCTTTGTTGAGAATCGGATCCCACACGCGCAGTTTGAATTTGTTTTGCAACAAACCGCTTTGGCCGCTTGCATCGACGACGACGCGCGCCCGCACCTCGCGCGTGGTGCCATCTTCCAATTGAATCATGACTCCAACCGCGCGCTGTTTTTCAAACAGGACGTCGCGTACGCGCACGCCTTCGTGGGCGTCGACGCCGTGCTCACGGGCGTTGTTGAGCATCATCAAATCGAATTCGCTGCGCACCACCTGCCAAGTTTGCGAACACTCATGCGGCTTGTTGTCCCAAAAATAAAATGGCGCCGAGAGTTTGCCCGTGGCGTTAACAAACTGCACACTGTATTTCTTGACGAAATGACTCTTCTGCATCTTCTCCAGCATGCCGAGCCGCTGGAGCACCCAGTACGTTTCGGGGATCAGCGACTCGCCGATGTGAAAGCGCGGAAAGCGCTCGCGTTCAAAAAGGTGGACTTTGTAACCATGTTGCGCAATCAGGGCGGATACGGTGGAGCCGGCAGGCCCACCGCCGATGACGATAACATCTGAGTTGCCGGTGAGGTTGGTGAGGGACATTCGTAGAGGATTCCTTTATTTGGTTTACTGTTGTCACTTAGGCGAATGAAATGGGTTTACCTTCAACACGGGCCTTTTAGAAAAACAACACGTGGAGGCAGAGGCGGCGTATACATCGAGGTCGGCAGAAAGCAAATGGCTAATCATCGAAACCAAATGCAAAGAGCAAACTCGGTTTGAGCGCAGACATTTTGGCCTCGGACAATTTTGTGATCAAAGCGCCCAGCTTTGATTTTGAAACAGTTTGAACATGATCCAAGTTTATCACACAAGCTGTCTTCATGCTATCGGCATAACTTAAAAGCACTTCGGTTGGGATACTGCGAATAGTTGAAGTAATAGTCGCAACAGTTGCTTCTCTAAGAATTGCAACGCCGAATCTCTGGTCAAAATCACCACCGGCCGCTCTTTGTCGGGTGGTTTGAATTTGTACCACCGGATTTCTCCTCTTTCCATTACGCGCTCCACACTTGTTCATCTTCCCAAACATCAAATTCGCCTTTTTCGATGGGATGCTGAATATAGCCACTGTGTTGTTGTTTTTCCAATTCCCTGATTCTTAATCTATGAAGGTAATGAACGAGCGACTCCCTGACAAAGGCCGACAAACTGATTTGTTGTTGAATAATTTCGCGATTGACACGATCCAACAAATCATCTTCGAGTGTCAATTGAACAGTTTTCATGTTTTATTCTCCAAATGAAAAACGAGACTGAACGAAAACAATATACAGATTAATTTGCAGAATTACAACCCGTCGTTCGACCTGCATTTAAGCCCGCCGAGGCGTAAGCCGGAGTTTGACAAATAACCGGACGATATCTTGGTTTGGGAATGGGTTTGCTTTCGGCACGAGCCGCCTCCGACCAAACGTTTTTGGCAATTTCAACTTGCTTGAACGCCTGGTGGCTGCCACTGACACGCGACAAGCGAAATCCAAAAGATTCAACCCATACC
>CAYUVM010000158.1:0-8528 GCA_964447935.1 uncultured Cytophagia bacterium
CTTTCGCAGGATGGCACCGATCAATTTAAACTTCTAATCGAACTGGTGCTCACAGAAGAAGGCGGCGGCAGCATGGTCGGCTTCGGCATGATCGAGGAAGAATTGAGCGGGGTGTTAAAATATCCGCAAGCAATGGTGGCCAGCGATGGTTCCGCGCTCGCCATCAGCGGCACGTTGCGTTTTGGCAATCCCCATCCGCGCAGCTTCGGCACGTTCCCGCGCGTGCTGGGAAAATATGCCCGCGAGGAAAAACTCTTTAACCTCGCCGAGGCCATTCGCAAAATGACTTCGCTGCCGGCAAGGGCGTTGGGCCTTAAAAATCGCGGCACCTTGCAAGCCGGCAACTACGCCGATGTCGTTATTTTCTCCGCCGAACAAGTCCGTGATCTGGCACAGTGGACCGCGCCGCAGCAATATCCCGCCGGTATTGAATACGTGGTGGTGAATGGCGAAGTGGTGATTGAGCGCGGCGAATTTAACGGCAAGCTGGCGGGAAAAGTTTTGCGCGCGCCGTTTTGACTGTGGCAGAAGCGCCCGCCAAAGCAATTTACGCATTCTTGAAATCGCCAATAACCGCGAAATGTTTGTTCGCGGTTATTAGCGTTCATTCGCGGTTCGCAATATGAGAAACCATCTAAATGACCTTTTTTAGTTGAATTTTGTCTCTTCATTTTTTTTGAGCCAATATGACGAAGACGACTTTTCGGTTTCCCACTGGTATTTTGCGGTTGGGGTTTTGCGGTTTACTTTTTCTGACGGCTTGTTCAAGCTCGAAACCATTGCAGGTTGCGCAACCGGCCGGCGGTGCGCGTTCGCTGGCGGAATTACGCTTGCGGATAGAACAGGCTTTAAACGATCGCGCGCTGGCACATGCAATAACCGGAATCAAAATTGTTTCGTTGCGCACCGGCGAAGTTTTTTACGAGCGCAATGCCGACCTGCTGGCACACCCAGCCTCCAATCAAAAATTACTTACGTCAGCGACGGCGCTGTCATTGCTGGGACCGGCGTATGTTTTTCGTACCAGTGTGGCTTGCGATTCGGCGCAAAAAATCGAGAGCGTCATTGCGGGCGATCTGTATTTGATCGGCCGCGGCAACCCGGATTTAACCGACAAAGACTTGTTCGGACTCGCGCAGAATTTGGCGCAACTGGGCATTAAAGAAATTCGCGGCAATCTGGTTTGCGATGATTTTTATTTTGACGATTTGCGCTGGGGCAACGGCTGGATGTGGGATGATGACCCCTCCACGGATGAGCCGCGGCTTTCGGCGCTTACCGTGAATGACAATGCCGTCACGGTTCGTGTCACTCCGGCGGATACCACCGGCAAGCCGGCGCGGGTGCAAATCATTCCGCCGACCGATCATGTCACGCTGGTGAATTCGAGCATCACCGTGAAACGCCAAACGCAAATTGACTCGCTGCAATTGCCGCCGCTGCTGATCACGCGCAATTGGCAACAAAACGAAAATACCATTCTTGTCTCCGGTAGCATCGCGCAAGATGAATCCCCGCAAGAAGAAACGTTGAATATTTTGGACCCCGAAATTTATTGTGGCAAACTTTTCCGCGACGCCTTACGAACGGCGGGAATTACGCTACAAGGCCAGGTGCTGCGCGGCGCAGCGCCAGCAAAAATAAAAATTCTCGCCGAGCATCGCGGCCCGATGATGCCGATCTTGATTAACCTCAACAAGGTTTCGGATAATTTGACCGCCGAGCTTTTACTCAAAACCCTCGGCGCCGAGAAATTCGGCCGGCCCGGCACCGCGGCAAAGGGCATTCGCGTGATGCGGCAATTTTTTAGTAGCGTTGGCGTCGACACGAACGCGGTTTACAGCGCCGACGGCTCCGGCGTGTCGCATTACAATTTGGTCACGCCGGCAAACCTGGTGAGCTTACTCACGGCGATGTGGAAAAATTTTGCGATCCGCAATGAATTTGTGGCAACTTTGCCGATTGCCGGCGTGGATGGAACATTGCGCGGGCGCATGAAAGGCACGACTGCGGCCAACGTGCTTCATGCCAAAACCGGCACGCTTAGCGCGGTGAGCACGCTTTCCGGTTACACGACGACCGCCGAGGGCGAAGAACTGGCATTTTCATTGATGATGCAACATTTCCTCACCACTGGCCGCGCCATTCGCTCGATTCAAGATCGTCTCGGCGCAGAGTTAAGCGGGTTTCGGCGCGGTGCTTCAGCGGCCCAATGATGGTATCATCCGTGAAGGAACAAAGACACGCGGGAGGCATAAAGAGCAGATCGCAACATTATTGGCCAAGTAAATTTTGCCGGCGGAATTATTGATATTTACAAAAGTAAAAAGGAAATGTCATGCTGGAAGCATCTTGTTTGTCATCCAGCGCTGTGCGTGATTGGAACAGGATTCCTCCGGAATGACATCCGCGCCTGAGGCTTGCACGTTTCCAATTCGTTATGCAAAGCTCAATAATTATGGTGTTGGTGGTGTGCAGGGCTACACTTGCTTGTCGAGGTATTTCAAAATGTATTTTTGAAAATCGCGAAAATCTTCCAGTTTTTTGAGATGGGCATAAATGATGGCGCGATCGATGCGGATGTAACCATGCACGAGAATATTGCGAAATCCCACCATCCCGGCAATTGACTCGGCAAACAGTTCGGGGAGGACGTCATGATCGCCCAACGCCAGGATAGCTTCTTTCGTATTTACCGGCTGTTCCCACTGATTTTGCGCAATCAGGTAATGGGCGATGTCGATTATACACTCGATGCAAAGTTGGAAACAACGTTCAGAGAGTTTGTAAATTTTGGGGTCTCCGGCAAACTCAGCAAAAGAGAGGGCCTTAAATTCTTCAAGAATCTTCAAATTCTCGCTCATCTCGTTGAAGCGAGTGAAAACGACGTGATGATTCATGGCTGCACCTGTTGCAAACGTTCTCGCAGCGCGCGAATATAAAATTGCTGGGCGTGGCAGAAATCACCATAGTCGCGGTAGGCGCGAATGTGGAAAAGGATACGCTCCTCATCGTTAACGAAAAAGATGACAGCGCCATTTTTTACGACTTCGTAGCGCAGCAGCGGAGAAGCGAGATTCAAAATGCTAATATCGATTTTCCGACGGAGCAGTTTGGTCAACTTGATTTCCAGAAGCGCGCTGAACCGGAAGAAATCATCCGGTTTATGCCCAGACTTGAATCTCACGGCAATATCAATGTCGCTCAATGGCCTGAAGCGGTCAGAATTGGCCGAACCGAACAAATACGCCAAATCAACGCCGTAACGCTCAAACAAGGGCGGACTCGCTTCGGCAAGAAGTTTTTTGACGTCTTCACGTTCCATATCTTTCTACAAAGTTAATAAAAATTTTGCTAAAATCAAGGTAAACTCTGTGTTTTTCAGGGGAACCGCGCCAATCGTTGTCGTTGAATCAGAGAGATACAAACTCAATTCAAAGATAAAAATTTTGTCATTCTCGGCATTCACTCACCGCAATTGACCGCGAGCGCAAGGTTAAAAACGTGCAAGCGACGGTGGACAAAAAACAAACTCACGCATCCGCATAAAATCGAAAATGATTTTGCTTATTGGCGGGCATTGAAAAACCGCTACTGGCCGGTGTTTTATTCGATTGACAAGAAGGGCAGATTCGCACAGTGGAAGTTGGGAAGATGCACAGCGGCAAGGCGTGAGTGAAAAATTTTGAAGGCCAAATCGAGGCCTTGCTGGCGGAATAGTGGAATATTGTAGTTCAGACTTTAAAAACTAAAAAATGTCTCGCCCACCACTTTTGTAAGTTACATGTTTCAGGGTGGAACAAGCCGCGCTCGACAATATATTTCAAAGTAGAAATTTTTTGGCGGAGATTTCGCTATTCTGTGCCTATCTGCGATTTTGGAAGAGAGGAAGAATGTCGCTGCAAAACTGGCATGAGACTTGTAATAGAATAATCCGGAAGCGATAAGGTAAGCTGGTGACTTTCGGATTTGTGCGCCGGCTTTCCTTATCACCGGACTAAGATTTGATTTGATATAGAGTTTTCCATCCACCCCTCCTTTCCTGGAACGGCGAAGGTGAGTAATCATCTTCGCCGTTTTGTTTTATGGTCCGAAGTCGGGGGTGTCAGAAGTTCGAGGTCGAGTGTTATTGATTGGGTGGCTTTTCTTGACTCTGGGAGAGGTGCGTAGATAACGCACGAAGCCTCCGATTAAATTCTTGGTTTCGGTGGCTTTGTTGTAAATTTGGTCAAAATCATTCTGTGAAATAAAGTGCCGATCAACAGCGACGTATAGGTGCGATTGCACTTCGGTTGCAGAACGGAAGGCGTAACCGAGGAAACGAATGAATTCGGGATCGGTGTCGCAGTCGAATCCTTCAGCGATATTCGCCATGCTCGAGATGGCCGCGCCTTGAATCTGGTCACGCAAACGATAATTTCTGACCAAGGGATCTTTTTCCGAAATTTCGAAAACCATGTTGGTGAGTTTCCGTGCCTCCTGCCATCCCTGGATATCCTCAAATCGTTTGATTGTCATATTATCCTCCTAAATTTCAATTTTAAAAACCACAACCAAATCTTGCAGATAAACTTGATGGACTGTTCGACCTCGGACTTCGGACTCACTGACTTCGGGCTATTCTTATCGACCCGTTCGTTGTGCGAAAGGTGACGCGTCCCATTGATGAAGAGTTCCCGGAGCCGATGCGGCCTTCGAGCGAGGTGCGGCGAATGCGGCCTTGCACCGTCATCGGAAAATCGCAGTCGACGTGGCCATTCGTCGTGCTGGCGGAAATATCGGCAGCAAAATCCGGCGGAAAATCGGCTTCGATCCGGCCGTTGGTGGTGGCAAAACGCATCGTTTCGCCCGGCGTCACTTTCGTGAGCGAAACTTCGATGGCGCCGTTGGTGGTTTCGGCATTCACACTTCCCGACGCGTTGATCACTTCAACGCGCCCGTTAGTGGTCTCCAAATCGGCGCGGCCAGAAATGTCTTGCGCGCGGACTTCGCCATTCACTGATTCCGCAGTGAGGTTCACCTGTGCCGGCACGGTTATCCAGTATTTAACCTCGATGCTCGTGCTGCCGCCATTGAAAACCCAATCCCAGAAGCCGCCGTCACTGCGCCGCGGCAAACGCGTATCGACATCCACCAACTCTGCGCTGTCGCGAATATTGATTTCGATTTCTTTCATAATACGCTCGGCGTCCTCACGGCTACGAGCGCGCACAATTTTCTCCGCTTCAATTTTAACTTCGTTGCGATCCCACGAGGTGATCAAAACGGCGCCGTTGGTGTTTTTCAAACGAAATTCGCCGCCAGATTTCAGCGGATAAGTTTTCTCAAACCGCTCGCGAATTTCGCCGGCAAACAACGGTTGCAGGCTGGCGAGCAAGAGTAGAAAAACGAACAAGAACGAACGTTTCTGCATGATTTTTTCTCTTAAATATTTTTATGAAGAAAAACCGGCGCACCCACCGGGCGCAGCCGGTGAACGGGTTTCACTTCCACGTCAACCGCATATCCAATCCCTCGGGCTTTACCAAATCACCGCCATCGAAACGCCACACGGCGCGCCGCGACATGCGATCACGCGCGTTCGTATCGACAATCTCGCCGGCGGTTTCGATCACAAAACGGAGTTTAATGTGATCGGCCAACTCGTCGGCAACTTTCTCTTTCACCCATTCGCCGAAGCCGCCGCTGTCTTTATCCCAGTCCTTATCATGATTTTTTAAGCGCCGCTTCCAATAATTCTTGCCATCGCGCTGTTCCGCATCGATATTTTGATCACTCCACCAACGCACGCGCGCCAGGTTGGTAAATTGCTCAAAAGTGACGGTGAAGTTGACATGCTGTTCGTCGCCGCGCGTGTGGCTGCGATAGCTTTTTAATCGCAAACCCGGTCCGGAAAATCTGTGCTCAAGATGGTCACGCATTTTTTGTTCGTCTTTGGTATTGAGCTTGAAGCCGTCGACATTGATATCGGAGTCTTCCGGGCCAAAATAATGCACTACCATTTCGCCCGAGCCGTCTTGGCGAATCGTGATGGTTTCTTCATATTCAAAGCAACCGGCGAGGAAAAAGGATAAAAAGACAAAAAGAATAAATGATAAAACGTTTTTTTTGAAATGCATAAACGTATCTCCGAAATTACAGACGGGCCGTCTGTATTACGTTTGCCGCCGCCGCAAGCTGATGTTGCCTTCGTCGGTGTAAATCTCCAGCCGCGCGCGGCCTTCGCCCAGCCGGCCGGAACGGCGCTCCAAGTTATCATCATCGGAAATCCGTTCGAGCGTGAAATCCGAGCGAATGTTGCCGTCGTCGCTTTCAAGTGCAAGCTCCGTATCGGCATCGGTCGGCAGAAAAAGCTCGACATCGCCTTCATCCGTCACAATATTCCACGTCCCTTCGTCAAAGCGCGCCGCTTCCAGCTCAATATCGCCTTCATCACTGTTGAGCTTGCCACCGGCGGCGTTAATGCGCAACAACACCAAATCGCCTTCATCGGTTTCCGCCCACAGCGAGCGTGCCGTAACGTCGCTGGCACGCACCGTGCCTTCATCACTGGAAAGTTGCAACCGATAATTCTCGAGCTGCAATTGGCGGCAATCAATCTCGCCTTCGTCCGTTTCCACCGAAACTTCGCCGTGTGAAATATTTTCCAAAACGATATTGCCCTCATCGCTGTCTGCCTGCACTTCGCCTTCGATCTGCCGCACGGTAATATCTCCCTCATCGGCCTCCAAGAGTAAATGGCACTGCCGCGGCACCTTCAATTCAAACTCGATACGTGAAGCATGACGGGAATGGCTCCAGCGATCGGGGTCGAAAAGATCAAAGAAATTAAAATCTTTTTCTTCGAATCCCGGCACCTGCCGGATGCTGAGTTGCCCGGACTGATCGCTGATTTCGACTTGCAAATCCTCCAGACGCCTTTCGGCGCTGCGGCGGTTGCTGTCCCACGCGCGTTTGGTATAACGCAAATACACTTCATTTTTATCCCACGACTCAACGCGAATAAACCCCGCGTCGCCGATCACTTGAATTCGCCCGCCCGCCGTAAAATCAAATGTGCGCTCCTCGGTTTTCGTAATCTCCTCGCGCGTGCCGGCAGCAAGAGCATTACCAATGCTGAGCAAAAAAATGGTGGTTCGTAAATAAAAATTTTTCATTCTCCACCTTCCTTATTAGATTAAGGATTCCTTTTCGTTGCGAGATTCACAGACAGGCCGTCGGGGTTACGGCTTTTCGATGCGCAACTCGCCGATACCGGAGCTGATGCGCAATTCAAAATCCTGCCCGGCTTTGCCATAATTATCGGTGTAATAATAGCGCCCGTCTTTACGGAACTCAAACGGCATTTCGATATGCGCGAGAAAAAGAAATTTGGAAACGGAAAGTTTGGCGCCGGTTTCCTGCGGCAAAACAATAACGGTTTCGCCGATATCGAGATCGACTTCGGCCATGGCCGTTGGCAGTATCGCGCCGCTGAAATCGATGGTCATTTCGCCAATGCCGCCGTTGATGTCGGCATCACGAAAGCGCGCGTTACCGAGGCGGCGGAAATTCGATTCACCAATGCGGGTGTTTAATTTCAACCTGTCCATCTCCACGCGGTTCGGCTCGTCGAAGTCCACATTCACTTCGCCGGCCATCACACTCATTGAAAAATCGGCCAGCCGCAGGCCGCCCAACTGCATCTCCACCTCGCCGGCTTTCATGCGGCAATCAGCCCGGATGGTGACATCGCGCGGCAACGCGATCTCCAGCTCAGCCGTCATCCCTTCGCCATCGTGGCTAAACCAGCCGTCTTTATCAAAACGAATGTCCAGCCGGTTTTCCTGTTCGTTAAAACGGAACGCGTGCCGAAATTGTTTTTTGGTATAAACGAGATGCACCGTCACTTGCTCTTCACTCTGGCCGCGCGACACCCGCACCTCGCCGGCATCGACGTCGAGCCGGAGATAAAAATCGCGGTCGGCGCGAACTTTGAATGTGTTGTCAAGCTTTTCCAGATCGCGGGAATCATCACGCTGCGGCGCAGCGCCAAGCGGAGGGAGACAAAAAGCAATGAGTAAAAACAGCGCCGGCAGCGGGCGCCAACGAGACTTGAAGTTTTGCATGGAAACGGTCTCCTGAAGGTGGACGTTGGGCAAATTGTAACAGCGTCCCTATGTACGATGCAAAATAAAGAAAGTTACGAGGCTCATCCAAAAACCAACCGGCAAATGAGAACCGCGGCGAGCAATCCGATGAAATCAGCGGTCAAGCCAGCGGGCAGCGCGTGGCGCGTCTTGGAAATCGACACCGAGCCGAAATAAACCGCCAGCACATAGAACGTCGTTTCGGTGCTGCCATACATCGTTGCCGCGAGCCGACCAATGAAAGAATCCGGCCCGTGCGTTTTCATCAATTCAGTCACCAGTCCCATCGAGCCGCTGCCGGAGAGCGGCCGCATCAGCGCCACCGGCAACACTTCCGCCGGCATGCCGATTAGATTGATGACAGGCGAAATCACCACGACACAAATATCCATCACCCCG
>CAYUVM010000159.1:0-8523 GCA_964447935.1 uncultured Cytophagia bacterium
TGGTGTTAGCCACCGTGTGTGCCGAGGGCCGGCCTTCGGCGCGTGTGTTTTTATTGAAATGCTTTGATGATCGCGGGTTTGTTTTCTTCACGAATTTAGAAAGCCGCAAAGGCCGTGAGTTGCAGGCCAATTCGTTTGCGGCACTCTGTTTTCACTGGCCGCCGCTGGAACAACAAGTGCGGATCGAAGGCCGCGTGGCCAGCGTAACGGATGCCGAGGCTGATGCCTATTTTGCCTCGCGGCCACGCGGGGCGCAAATCGGCGCGTGGGCTTCCCGGCAGAGCCAAGCCTTGACGACACGCGAAGAACTGGAAGCGCGGGTTCGATCTTTCGAAGCAAAATTTGCCGGTAGCGACGTGCCGCGTCCTCCCTTCTGGTCCGGCTTTCGCGTGATTCCGGAAAGCATGGAATTTTGGCAATCCCGTGCAAGCCGCTTGCATGATCGCACGGTTTACGTCCGGCAAAATGATACGTGGGTTATCGAAAAACTCTATCCGTAAACCCAACTGGTCAACCGCGAATACGCGCGAATCTACGCGAATAAAGATTAGCGTGCATTTGCGAAAATTAGCGGATCGTTAAAAAAATTAGTTGCTAATGAACGTAGTCTGAAGTTCTTTAGCCGCCAAACAATTTTTTAACCACAAAGACACGAAGGCACGAAAAACAAAAGGTCATAGCATAAAGCTTTTCTTTGTGCCTTCGTGGTGGCTTTAAAAATTAGGTGGGTTTAATGCCTTTAGTTTCAGCTTATCTTAAAACTGGCGTAGAGCCTCGCAGGTGTGGTCTTAGGGTTGCAAAATCCAGATTATCTGTTTTTGAACAATCTTTGATAGCCCAATAAAAATAACCCCGCGCAAAGGCTCCCAACGATAAATCCGCCGAGTACGTCGCCCGGGTAATGCACGCCCACAAAAATACGCGACAGGCCGACGAGCAAAGCCGCCGTCAAAAAATATCCTGCATATCGCCGGTAAAAAAATGACAACGTCACTGTCGCCGCAAATGCATTCGCGGCGTGATTGGAGGGAAAGCTGTGCCTGCCGCCGCATGAAACCAATAGCCGCACATTTTCCAATTCATGACACGGCCGCACGCGGCCAATGCCGGGCTTCAGTACCCGCGCGCTGATGGCGTCACTCGCGCCAATCGCCAGCAGAACCAGCAACGCGGCCACGCGATCACGCCTTCCTCCCCGCCACAACAAAACGAGCCACACCACCAGCAAGGGCGCCATCCAATATTTTTGCGTCGTGATCGTCACCCAAAAACCGTCCCAAATCGGATGCGCAACGAGATGATTGAGAAATTGAAACAGGCGAGTGTCTTGCTGTTGCAAAAAGACGATGAGATTCAAAGGGGTTCCCGGTTAGATTTTTCACGTTGCAGCCAGCGGCTGGAGGCCCGATGCGGTTCCCAAAGCTCGAACAATTCCTCCGAGGCGGTGCTGACCGGTAATTTGATTTCATCAAAAACCCCATCGATCTCCGCCACCGTCGCATGCAGGTTTTGCGCCATCCACCCGAGGCTGACCAGCCCGGCGGCATATTCGCGATGGGCACTGGCGAAACGCTGCCACCAGCCGGTTCGTTGGTGGTCATAAAATTTTCCGGCCAGAAAACGTTCGAGACTCTCTTTGATGAAAGCCGGCGGTACCACGCCGCCGGGTTTACCAAGCATCTGCAACGAGTGCTCGACAAATCCCCGATGATAGCGCGGCGCGATTTTCGCAATCATCGCCACCGCCAGATCGTGCGGCATAATTTGCTCGCGCGCCAATTGCACGATCAAATCCAGCAGCAACAGCGCGTCAATTTGCAAACGCCGGCAAACGATGGTGGCGACGTAATCATCCAAAATGAGTCCGGCAAATTTCTCTTGGTTTTGCAGGTACAGCAGAATCGCCTCCTGCTCGCCGAGGCCGAGCCGGTAGGTTGAAAGAATTTCCGTGGCGCCGTTGGTGGGCTGCACGGTCGCCAGCACGATTTTATTTTGCGCGATTAAATTCTGCACTACTGCGCCGCCGGCAAATTTCTCCGGCAACGCCAGCGTTTCCTGTTGCACCGCCGTGGGAATATGAATCTCGACATAATCGGTGAGATGCTCGCAAACCGATTTGGCCTCGACGAAATACTTGCTGGCCGGAATCAGCGCACTGGAGTCGAAGATGAGTTTTTTCATGGGCACAAGTTAAGCAAAGCTGGCTAAATTGTCAACAGTGTAATGGCGCATTGATAAGCTCATTTACGAATAGAGAAAAATGTCATTCCGAAGGAATCTTGTTTAATATCAAGCACAGTATTTGTGCCAAAAAAAGATGCCTTCGGCATGACATGCATGGTTGGTTGCTACCCGCGCTCTTTCAGCCACCGCGCCATGAGCGGCACGCGCAAACGCCACTCGCCATTTTCTTCCTCCACCAACAAGCGCCGGCGCAGCGAGGTGTAAATCGCTTCATCCTCCGGCGGCGGTTGTGTCTCGCGTTTGCGGAAAGCGGCAAGATATTCCCACTCGCCGGGCAAAGTGGACTCACCGCGCAGGAGTTGATACAAAACATTGTGGCCGCTGACGATGGCCTTGTTCAGACTGCGTTCAAACAACTCGGCATCGACTTGGCGTTTGGTTTCATCATTGATCAAATCGACAACAGTTTCAGCGATAAGCTGCACCAAATGCGGCCAGCCGCCGGCTTCGTGGTGGATGCGCTCAATGCCATTCTCTCCCCAAAACTCCGGGCTAAAGCGGGGACGTTTGGGATCGTCTTTCGGCCAGAGCAGAGAAAACTTCATTGGCTCAGTGAGCAACAGACGCGTTTCTGCTGGCGTGAACATCGGCACTTCAATGGTGCGTGCGCTCACTAAATACGACGGCCACTCCGCATGTTTCAACTCGGTAATGTCGTGACTGCCCGCAAAAATCCACGTGATGTGGCGATGGGTTTGAATGGACTCGCGCACGGTGACAAGCAAGTCTTCCGGGAAAATTTTCTCACCCAACTTGCGATCGATGTTTTCATATTCATCAATGGCCAACAACACACGTTGACCGGCTGCTTGCAATTTTTCGTTGATCTGCGCGAGCCGTTGCATAAAAAGATTCAGGTTGATATCGGCTGCGGCGTTGCCGGTTTCGCCCCCAACCGCAGGCGTGAGCTTTTGTGAAATCAAATTCAGTAAATCTGTGAGAGACGTAAAGGCCTGCGGATCTTGCATGGAAATAACCACGGGAATAACCGTATTGGGCAAGAAACCATTCAAATTATGCAAAACCGTTGACTTGCCCATACGCCGCCGGCCATAAAGCACCAAACCGGGACAGCCGGTGCTGAGCATGATTTGTTTGTCCAAATCGCCCATGACGCCATAGCGCGGCACAAAGGCCTCCTGCTCACGATTGACCGGGTCGCCAGCGCGAAACACCACCGGGCTGGGTTCTTTGTTTAAAATGGCCTGCGCCTCTTGCACCTGCTTTTGCGCGATTTCCACCCAATAAGTCGCCGCTTGTCGGAATTCGCTCGCCAACGGTTCGTGAAAGCCAGCAATTTGATGGCGAAAGTTTTCAATTCGTTCACGCAACATTTGGGCAATGGGTTCGCGGAGCACGGGACGATTAACCGTGTTCAACCGCATTTGTATTTCGGCAATTTCACCCACCATTTCACGCAGGCGGAGCGTTTGCGTGAGAAACCCTTTTTTGCCTTCGGGCAACGGCACTAACACCGTCTCTAATTTTGTGAGATTCTTTTCATGCGAAGCCAGACGCGCGAGAAGAATGGTTTGAGCCCTCAGAGCGGCGCGTCTCTGACTGGGATAGCTTTGAATCAACCGCTCAATCTCTTGCTTTCCAGTTTCCGGCGCATATTCTGCATAAGCCACCAGCAGTTGATCCAGTCTCGGAAATGGAACACCGCACACGTCATCCCATGCCACCGGATGAAGATAATACAGATGGCCCAACGATTTGGGCCAAGTTAGCCACCAGAAAAACGAATGATAGTAGGCTCTAAAGAAAGCGATAATAAATGTGAATATAAATATGATTGCATATACGGTCTCTAAGTAGTTCAGACTGGGTTTTCTGAAAACTATCCCGATTAGGAATGCCATACCCCAAAAAATGGCGGCCACGATGTTAATAATACCGCGTTCCCTTGAGGTAATGGTGCTCAAAACGATTCCAAACGGGATCACAATAGCAATTATATACACAATCGACCAAAATATTTTGCTGATGCTACCACTGGCCATCCCACCCGGAGTCAGGTCTGTAATCACAGCAAAGGCCAAGATCACAATGATGATACCTACAAAGAGCCCAAAAGCGAGCCCCATAACGCTTATCTCACTAATTATAAAGGCGAGTCCATTGACAAACCTCGCAGCGATCACTAAGGCGATAACAATTGCAGTGCCAATGGCGGTGTCAACATCAGGGTATTGCAAATTTACCTGAAGAGTGGTGAGTACCTTTTCCATGGAAATTCGCAACGAACCGAAAAGGACAAATTGATAAAGGATTAAGGGTAGTACACCAAACATGACAATATAGATCAGAGCATGCAGATAAAGTAAAAGCCCAGCTTTCAATGGCTTAAAGCGAGGCAAACCTTCTAAAGAGTTTGCAAATCGCGCAGGCCGCCGGTAAAGCAACCCCAACCACCACAGCGCGGATTTATGATCGCGCCAGCGCAGGCCAATTTTGTCAAGCGGTGTAGGAGTCATGGCCGGCCGTGCAACTCCACGGTTTTTAAATCGGTGATTGAGGAAAGCGGGTGATCTTTAGGCAAGAATTCGATGAACGGCAAACGCGAATGGATGAGCAGAATCAGCTTACGCTTTTCCGTGATGAGATTTCTTAAAGCGGCAAATAACGCAACATCATTTTTATAGTCGTCATGCTGAGTCACCATATCAAATCTAAGCAGTGCGAGGCGCGCCGCATTCGGCCGGTTGCTGATCAGGCGTGAAAACGTGACTAAATCATCCGGTTTTGGCAGTACTTGCGTTACTGCGCCACAAGCTTTCAGCATTTCTGTTATCAAGCCCCGTCGAGAATCTGTCGCACCGTCATTTAAATCGACAAACCCTAAATCCGAAAAATAATCTTTCTGAATGTGTTTGACCAACTCCAGCCATTTGGGTTTGTTAAAAACCACTAAATTAACGGATTCACCACGCTTCAGATAACGCACAATGGCGTTGCGAGCGTCGAGCCAATCTGGTGCACTGGCACCGAGGTTCGCCCCACACTTTGACAACAGCTTATCCCATTGTGCAGCGTCTTTGTCGTTGCGCAAATCGAGATAAAGCGGCCTTTTGATCACGCCGGGCAGCGTGCAGTCAATCCGTAAAACCGGGATGACATTGCCTTTTATGAATTTTGGATCACGCTTAATCGAGCGCTTCATCTCGTGCTCACAACTCTTACTGGCAAGGTATTCCGGTGAAAAGACCAGAATATTGCTATCGGCTTGATCTTGCGTAGAATCCATCTGTTTAAACAAATCGCGACCCGCTTCAAATCGTTCGCGGTCGATAAGTACCTCTGCGCCACCAGCTTTGAGACATGGCACGAGGGCATTCCACACCCATTCGCCTTGTTGGTGAGAGTAGCTGATAAAAACGGGTTTTCCCATTTTACCCCTAAAATAGTGTAAACATTTGTAGTCTTGACCCCTTGTGGGTCACTTTTTGAATTCAGGTCTTGCCGATTGAAACAGTCGCCCACAAGGGGCGAAGGCTACGTGAAAATGACGGCTTTATGCGAAAATTCTAACCTGATTCGGTCAACGCAATATCTTCCAAAATCACGCGCCGGAATACATCCGGGGCATCAAAGCGCTGGCGCGCGTCCAGGATTTCGATACCAGCAATTTTACCATCTGCCGTGTAGTCAACGGCAATGCCTTCGGCAACATGTTGGGTCGTCACGGTGGCTTCAACAAAACGAATGTAAAGGGCGTCCACTTCAGAATCATACGTAATACGCATAAACTCACCTTACATTCTCTTGCGCATGTCCGGACAAGCGAAGCGGTTTCATAAGGGCAATCTCTCCCAATAATGAATCTGTCGTCAACCGCCTCAAGATAACAAAAGATTTTAAGCTTGTCAACAAGGGAATTGGAAAACGCGACGGGATAACTGCCCGGGCGCTTTAAATTTCAAGAGCGCGTCAAAAGCGCCCGGGCAGTTATCTTTCACGGAGGGCATGCAAAACGCAACGCCATGCAAAGAGAATAATCCTTGTGAAAACAGCGTAAATCAGCTACATTGTCAATGGCTGCATGAGTCAAACAAAATTCACCGTCGCCTTTGAGATCGCCAATTAAATAATTTGCCTATCTCAAAGACCTGTCATTACCGCATGCTTTTGGCGGGAATCCAGTTTTCCAAGTTTGTGGACACCCGATTAAAGCGCTCGGGCATGACAATGACTCCGGCACTTTATCTAATCAGCATTTCTTACCACTTCATCGGAAACGCCTCGCATGTCCGTTCTGATTCAACACTTCAAATCCGCCGCAAAATTTTTATCGCTGGTGTTTTTCATCACGTTGTTCTGTTTCATCAATTGGCGCAACCAACACGCACATAACAAATTAACCACCAGCGAGACTGAAACGCCCCGCTATCCTTCCGAATGGGCCTGGTTGCAGCGAACCTATCCGTATTTCGATGCCGATCCCACGGCGGCGCTGCAGGCGTTGCAACAGGCGCAGCAGATGCGCCAACTGGCCAAGAAATCCACGCTGGCGCCGGTGTGGAAATTTGCCGGGCCAACGAATGTCGGAGGGCGTATCGCGGCGCTCGCGTTCAATCCCAAAGATTCTAAAATCGTGTATGCCGGCGCGGCCACGGGCGGCGTGTTCAAATCCACCGATCGCGGCGTGAGTTGGCAACCAATTTTCGACGAGCAAGCCGTGCTGCCCATTGGCGATATCGCCGTCGATCCGAACAACCCGAATAATTTATATGTTGGCACGGGCGAGGCCAATGGCGGGCACAATAATTTTTCCGGCGCGGGCGTGTTCAAGTCCACCGACGCGGGCGCGACGTGGAAACACCTCGGCCTCGAGGCAACCACGACGATTGGCCGCATCGTGATTGACCCGGCGAATGCCAATCGCGTTTATGTGGCGGCCACCGGCTCGTATTTCGGCAATGGCGCCGAGCGCGGGGTTTATCGCAGCACCAACGCCGGCCAAAGTTGGGAAAGAGTTTTGTTTGTGAATGACTCCACTGGCGCGATCGATCTGGTGATCGATCCGAAAAATCCAACGACACTTTTTGCGGCGATGTGGCAACGCGTGCGGCGGCCCAATCGCGCGCAGCTTACCGGCGAAGCGAGCGGCATTTATCGCAGCACGAACGGCGGCACCACCTGGCAACGTCTCGGCATAGCGCAGGGTTTGCCCGGCCCCTCGGCGTCCATCGGTCGCATCGGCCTCGCCATTTGCGCCACGAAACCGGAAAATCTCTACGCGCTTTACACGATTGATAGCAACTACGGCGGCCTTTATCGCTCGCAAAACGGCGGCACGAGTTGGACGAAAACCGATCTCAATAATTCGCTGGGTTCCGGTTTCGGCGGATTCAGTTGGTATTTCGGCAACGTGCGCGTCAATCCCAATGATCCCGAGCAAGTTTTTGTTTTGGACACGGCGTTGATGGGCTCATTCGATGGCGGCCGGACGTGGCCAATTTTTTACGGCTACGGCGGCGGCCCGGCAAATTTGCATGTCGATCATCACGCGCTGAGTTTTGACCCGGCCGATCCGCGTTATCTCCTCAGCGGCAACGATGGTGGAATAAATATTTCTCGCGATGCCGGTTATGGCTGGGAGAAAGTTGCGGCGCTGCCGGTCACGCAGTTTTATCAAATTGCGATTGATCTTTCGCGGCCGGAGCGGCTTTATGGAGGGACGCAGGACAACGGCACGGTGCGCACGGCGAGCGGCCAACTGAACACCTGGGATGCGATTTACGGCGGTGACGGTTTTTATGTCATCGTCGATCCCACCAATTCCAATATCATTTACGCGGAGTCGCAAAACGGCGGGCTGGGCAAATCCACCAATGGCGGCGTCAGTTTTCGCGGCGCGACCACCGGCATCAGCGGCGCGGAGCCGAAAAATTGGTCGACGCCGGTGGTGATGGATCCCAACAATCATAATGTTTTGTATTACGGCACCAATCGCGTTTATCGCACGGTCGATGGCGCGAGTTCATGGCGCGCGATCAGCCCGCCGCTGACTAATCCCAACAGCCCGGCGCTGCTCGGCACGGTCACTACGATTGCGGTGGCGCCCAATAATTCCGCAGTGATTTATGCCGGCACCGATGACAGCAATGTTTGGGTTACCGCCGATACGGGAAAAACCTGGAAGAAAATTTCGGCGCCGCTGCCGGTGCGTTGGGTGACGCGCGTGGCGGTCGTTCCGACGAATGAGAATATTGCTTACGTGACGTTTTCGGGGTTGAAATGGAATTCGCCGCAGCCGGATGTTTTTCGCACGGTCAA
>CAYUVM010000160.1:0-8478 GCA_964447935.1 uncultured Cytophagia bacterium
GTGCAAGTGCGCTTTCCGGATTCGCCGCGGCTTGGCCTCGAAGATTGGCCGGCGAAAACGAAGCCGGCGCAGTTGGAGCAAATTTCGGAAAACGTCGTGCTCGAATTCCCGGTTGATGCCGCCACCGGCAAGCTCGCTGCCGCGCGTTTGGAGATTCACGTCATCGCGCCGGATTTTGACATTGCCGGCACTGCCAAACAAATTTTGCTCGTACCGCCGGACGCGCTTTCCAAGTGTCTTTCTTTTTTGATTACGCCCAAGAGAACCGGCGTCTGCCGTCTTAACGTTGAAGTTTACAATCTCGAGCATATTTTCCTCGGCGCCATTCCCATTGAAACTGAAGTCGGCAACGAGCCAAAATCCCCATCCACCAACGTGGCGAATCTCTTTTTGTTCGTGACGGTGCGACAAGAGCAAGCGGTAACACGTTCCGGCGGAACTTATTCCAAAACAAAAAAAATCCAACGACCCGCGCCCAAAATAGAACCCAAAGAGATTCCACCACCCGCGCCGGCTCCGAGCCAAACGGGCACCGGTGGCGACAGCCAAATTATTCAACATTCGGCTAAGGAAACTCCGATTTATCAACGAGCGTGGCGGTGGTTGATCTTCATCTTGATTGGTATCTTCGCGGTAGGAGGATTTTTTGACGCAATCGCTAATGCATTGCTTTTGGTGACCCCGCGTAGTACCTATTTTTTTTCAATAGCGATCATAGTAATATGGGTATGCTTAGAAATGCTGTTAAGAAGACGAGGACTGCTCTGGCTTACTAAAGACAGAAAAGCGGTTCGCATACGGCGTTTAGGAAATAAAGTAAAAGGCGCATTGATCGGGGTTATGGTTTTGCTTTGGTTGCCCCGTGTTGCCGACATATTTGACCTCAACTTGATTAAAGATGAAACTCCGGAAAGCTCAAGATTTTATGGTGTGGTAGAAGATGAAAATGGCAAGCTGATTGCTGATGCGGAAATTATAATAACGGTGAAAGAAGGTGAATCTGATCGGCTCGGTTATGGCCGAACCAAGCTAGATGGTGAATTTGATTTGGTGGTTAAAGCGAAGCCCCAAACTACCCTCTGGGTTACAGTAATTAAAGATGGTGTAATCGGATTTCAAAATTATCTGCCCATATTGGGAAATCAGGAAATTATCTTTAAAGGCAACCACAGCCCGGACAAGCCATGAAAGTAAAATTCTCGCCCATTCTTGCGCTCATCATCGCACACGGCAGTATCACAGTAGCATTTTCTCAAACTCTTATCCGTGGCCGTGTGGTGGATGCGGATTCCAATGCCGTGCCTTTTGCCACGGTGCGCTTACCGGGACTCTCTGCCACGCAAGCGAACCAACGTGGTTACTTTGAATTTCGTATGACCTCAAAAGCTGCAAAAGAGTTTTATCTCAAAAGTGGCGTGGATCTGTATATTACCGTAGAAAAGGAGGGCATGGTGATGTTGGAGCCGCCGGATCAGAAAATTCGTTTGCCCCATAATCCGGATATTCAGCCACAGTTTCGTCTCGTCATGGTCAAAAAAGGCTCACCGCTGTTGGCACGCAGCGAGCGCATGTTGGAATATATCTTGCGCGAGAAAATTCATGCCGCGGTTGAAGCCAAAGAGCAGGAATTAGCGCGGCGCGACGTGCTGGCCGAAGAAGCACAACGCTTGGGCCTGAGTAAAGAAACCTTGCTAAAGGCAGTGATTCAATATAAAGACCGCTTGCGCACCAGCACGGATTTGAACTTGCGTGGTTTGGCAGCTTTGGATGATGCGAATGAAGCAACGGAGTTTAAAATTAAGCAGCAAAAACTAGCCGAAGCCAGAGACAATTTTCGTGAAGCCATTCAAGAAGATGAACGCGACATGCGCAAAGGCCGTGAAGCGGAGGCTCGCTTACCGGGTGCGTATTACAATTTAGGTTTTACATTCTTTAACGAAGCGCGTTATGATAGCGCCCTTGCCTTTTTTACAAAAGCCAATGGTGCTGCGCCCAATGATGCTGAGAAGCTGAATATGTTAGGAAGAGTACTACAAGAACTGGCGGAATATGATCGTGCGCTTGCTATTTTTCAGCGTGCTTTTGCCATTGAATCCACTACTCATGGCCGGAATCATCCGAATGTTGCGAAGCGATTAAACAATATCTCTGGCGTAATGCAAGCGAAAGGGGATTATAGGGGCGCGTTGGAGAAGTATCAAGAAGCACTCCGTATCTTTGAAAAGTTCTATGGTCACATTCATCCCAATGTTGCGGCTACGTTGAACAATATCGCCGGCGTGTTTCTTGAACAGGCTAATTATTCAAAGGCTTTCGATAAATATTACGAAGCACTACAGATCAATGTGACCTTAGTGGGCTACAAACATCCTAACGTGGCGACGTGCTTGAATAATATAGCTGCGGTGCTTAAAATGCAGGCTAATTATGCGGAGGCAGTGAATATGCTGCGAGAAGCGCTTCGTATTGATGAAGGCTATTTTGGTCGCAATCATCCTAATGTGGCCATAGGATTGAACAACATCGCGGAGGTGTTTCGTGCGCAAGGCAATTATGCGGAGGCGTTAACGAAATACGAAGAAGCGCTGGCGATTTTTGAAAAGTTTTTTGGTCGAGAGCATCCCTATGTAGCAACAGTGCTCAACAACATCGCACTCGTGCTTGATTCTCAAGACGATTATGACGGGGCGTTGGTCAAATACAACGAAGCACTGGCGATTGTCGAAAAGGCTTTTGGCCGAAGCCATCCGTATGTGGCTGCAACACTCAACAACATCGCGGGCGTGCTGGAATCCAAAGTCGATTATGACGGGGCGTTGCTTAAATACAAAGAAGCGCTTGCGATTTCAGAAAAGTTTGGAAATCAAGCGATGGTAGGCACACTCTACAACAATCTTGGTTCAGCGCACAAACTCAAAAAAGATTGGCCGCAAGCGCGGCAGTGGTTGGAAAAGAGCCTCAGCCACAACCGCGCCCTTGCCGGCGATAGCGCGGCGGTGCTGGCTTACACCTATTTTCATTTGGCTGGCGTGGCGCAAGCCGAAGGCCAAACCCATCTCAGCCGCGAGTATGCGCAAAAGAGCCTGGCGCTGGCGGAGCGGCACAAGCTCGCCGAGGTACGCGCGGAGGTGGAGGCGATGCTAAAGCAAAAAAGATAAAAAGAAAAACGGAAAAAATGATAGGGGAAAGGGAGATGGGCGAAAGGCGAAAATCTCAGAGTTCAAGCTCATCCAAAATCAGCACACGCAACTCGGTCACACGTTTCAGTTGCATGTCATTGGTCAGAAATGCTTGACAGCCGGTCTCTAATGCTGCGGCGATTTGTAGAGCATCGGGTGTGCGTAAACTATAGCGTGCCCGCAAGTCCGCGGCGCGCTCTGCAACGGTGCTGTCAATCTGAATAAGTTTGAAATTACGGCTGTGCAGTAGTAGATCGCAATATTCGCACTCAGTCTTTGTATCGCCAACCTTCTTGGGTTTGGTAAGTACTTCGGTTAAGGCGATCATAGAACTGAATCCTGAAATTTGCCCAACATCGACTCGCCGGACAACCTCTCGCACCCAATCGACGTATTTCGGATTTCGTTCGACGAAATAGATCAAAGGCGCCGTGTCGAATCCCAACTTCGCAACGTCAGTTAATGCATCATTGAGCTTTGTCATGGACGATGATCCCACTCCTTGCGTAATTCGTTGACGTATTCTTGCGCATCAACGCCTTCCCAAATATCTGCTCCCAAACCCTCAAGCTCAAGCAAACTACGCTGTCGAGGCTCTTTTGCTTCCTTTGGCATGGTAGCTGCCAAGTCTTGGATAATCATCGCCGTCAAGCTTAACCGCTCAGTAGGATTGAGCGGTTTGATATACTGCTGGTAGAGCTTTTGAACACTCATCGTATTCATGGCATTCTTCTCCAAATCTTATATTTCATAAGGTAGCATTTTTTCGCTATATTACAATAAAAAGTTTTGCGCTCATTGGAGTAAGCGCAAAAGAGGTTGGCCTTTATTAAAGCTGCGAGCCTGAAACGCTGGCGTTATTCAACTAACCATTTCGTAATCAAAACCCGCTGTGCGAGCGTGACGTGGCAACAAAACCGCGACTATTTTGCAAAAACCCGTTGCTAAAAGGCCCTGGCATATCGTTTGAAGATAAATTCAAAATAAAGTCCGGTTGGCGCTCAGAGACATTCAGACTCGGGCGCTTTGTAAACTCATCAAGGAAGATTTATTAAGGAGAAATTCCATGCGAAAAACCAGTCTCGCTATTCTGCTCGCGGCTGTGATCGGATTGGGAAGCAGTGGTGCCGCCGCGCAAAGCTTGGCGAAACGGTTTATGCTCGGCATGGAGGCAGGAGCGCAACAATTGTACAGCAACGGCCCGACGGCAAAATGGGGCGCCGGCGGTGAAGGCCACTTGGGCTATCGTTTGACCGGCCGTTTGGGCGCCACGCTGGTAGGCGGTTACGCCACGCTGCCTTTCACTCTTGCGGGGGTGACCAATCAGACGAACATTTTTTACGGCCATCTCTTGTTGGATTTCGAGTTGTTGAACAAGGGCAAGTTTCATCCTTATCTGATGGCCGGCGCCGGCACCTACAACTACCGGACCCCGGCCGGCTCTCGGAAGATTGAACCCAGCGGCATCGGCGGTTTGGGTGTGCGTTGGCTGCTCGGGTCCAAATTCGCGCTGGATGTCAACAGCACTTATCATTATGCCAGCAGCGACCGGCTGGACGCGATTCTGGGCAGCGGCAATGATCGTTACGTCAGCGGACGCATCGGGTTTAGCTTTTTTACCGGTTCATCCAAAGACACGCCGCCGCAAGAAGAACTTTTTTCGGAACGGGAAAAAGAAGAGCTTTTATCGGAGCAGAAAATGGAAAGCGCCGTGGCGGAAACGGCAGCGCCGGATAGCACCGCAATGAAGCAAGATGAGTTCGCTCGTCTCCAATCCAGAGTTGACGAACTTAAACAAAATATCACCAGCAAGGAAAGCGAAATCTCCGCAGTGTCCGCGGCTTTAGCCGAGAGCAACGAACGAAGCGTGCCACGGCCAAACGCGCTGGAAACACAGCCGTCTACCGTTCGCAACAACGGCGACGTTCCCGATATGTACGGCCAAGCGCTCAACAAGTTTTATGCGAAGCGTTACCTCGACGCCGTGCAAATGTTTACCGATTTGGCCGGCCAGTTTCCCGATCATCCGCTCGTCAGCAACTGTTACTACTGGATCGGCGAAGCACAATTCCAGCTCGGCGGTTATCAGGAAGCCGTCGAGGCACTGAATCGGGTGCTCCAGTACGCGCAGTCCCCCAAGAAGGATGATGCCCTGCTGATGCTGGGAAAATCTTACGCGCGGATCAAGCGCACAGAGGAAGCACGGCAGGCATTCACCCGGTTGATTCAGGAATATCCCGATAGCGAATATGTGGGCAAAGCCGAGGCTTTACTCCGCCGTATGTAAGCTTCAATAAGTAGAATGATGATTCGGCAGAATGATTTAAAAGTTATTCTGCCGAATCATCATGTCTTTTGGTTACGACGAATGTCGCGCTACGCTTTACGGCGCAATCATGCTCTGCAACGCTGTGAGATTTATCTTGCTGTACAACGCATCAACGATATCATGCGGCGCGGTGATGACCAGCAATATTGATTGCACGGCAAGTCGAGACGTTTTGGGATTAAATTTGGGCGTTGCGGCAAAAGCTTTGGAGCCGGGCGTGGTGTCGTCCTCTTCTCGCAGCGGGCCGAAATGGCCGAAGTACAGGGCCGTCGCAGTCACCCCTTCGCCACGCACAACATAACGCGCGCCGGGCTTGGTTAGCTTTTGCGCATTTTTGCGAAATGAGATAAATTCAATGTGCGCGTCGTCATTCACGTAGATATTAATTCCCAGATTCAGATAGTCGACGGGACTCATCGTTTCGTTCAGGGCCGCGGCTTCTTCTGGTGATTTTAGCGTGGCGGCTTTTTGCATGAACTTTTCCAGCTCGGCTTGCACTTTGGTGTAACGCGCCGTGCCCGGCTTCAACGTAAACTGCAGTCCGTAGTTCAAACAATAAGGCGCTTTTTCCAACTCAAAAATAATTGCGGCATTCGGCTCCAGATCGCGCTCCGGATCAGCCAGCTCGTAATCAGCGCCGAAAGCGCTCTTTTGCGCGGCCACGACGAGATCGAACAATTGCTTGCGCGTGCGTACATCGAAGGCTTTCTCTTCGGCGGTGAGCGGGCGGCTGGCGTCGATATCCTGCGCCCGTAGCATTGAGAAAACTCCGAGCATGAACAATACGAGCGCCTTTGCTAAAGTGGATTTATTCATCGTTCTCGGCCTTTCACATTTTCACAAATTCGACACGGCGATTGTTGGCTTTGCCGATCAGCGTGGTATTGGAATCAACCGGCTTGGTTTCGCCCAGCCCTTTGCAAGTCAAACGCGCTGCATCAATTCCGAGCAGCACTAATTGCGCTTTCACTGCCTCGGCGCGGGCTTGCGACAATTTCAGATTCGCTGCGTCGTCGCCGTCACTGTCGGTGTGGCCTTCGATGCTGAATTTCAACTCCGGATGCTCGCGCAACACGCGGGCGACTTCATTCAACGTGCCCATTGACTCCGGCTTGATGGTGGCTTTGTTCACGTCGAATTTGATGCCGCGGGTGACGTATTTGCCGTCGGTCATCACGCGCTTGTAAAGATCGGCGCCACCGGCAGCCAAACGGATATTCTTGATAAATTTTTCATTTCCTTCATACGCTGTCGTCGCCAGCGTGATGCCGACCGGTTTGCCTTCGGTGACGGGCGCATTCAGCACGCGATGCTGATTGATGTACGCTTTTACCGTGCGCACGTTGAAAGCGATGGCGACATGATACCAGCGATTGAGCAACTCGGCTTCATTCGGATAGGTGCCGGCTGCGGCGCCGTAGCGCGTACCATTTTCGCCCAAACCGACCATCAATTCCGGCATCGCGGTCTCGGTGTCTTTGCCATGAAATTTGACGGTGATGGAATTGTACTCCGTATCTTTCGCGTAGACGTCAAACTCCAGCGTAAACATATCGGGGGTGTAATTCGGCGTCGCCATCAACGGCGTAATAGCGGCGAATCCATCGAGCAGGGCAATCACGTTTTCACCGTTGAGTTTTCGGACTTCACATTGGCCGCCAACCAAATCCCATTTGGAGGGAAATTCATCCGATTGCTCGGTAATGAGATCGTCCTCAAAAATAATTTTATCGCCCGGTACGAAGTCGTACTTGGCGTACGTTTTCATATTGTCCTGCGCCAAAACGAGCGCGCTGCACACAAGCAGCGCGAAGCACACAGCGGCGGGTTTGCTCATGGTCATTCCTTTCAATTTTTTCATGCGCCTTGACGGCGAAAAACGTTTGAAAAATATTTGTTAAGGCAAATATACGGCTTAACCTCAATGCTTGCGGAATGACGCAATCCAAAAGAAAAAGGCCTGGGTCGTACGACCCAGGCCTTTGCGCGAAAAATAATCTTGGGCAAATTCAAAACGGAGTGACCGCCAAGTTGGACTGTCTTAGGATTTTTGAAACGCTGTGGTCAACTTCTCCCATGCTTCCCACAAACCTTCCGACACCACTTTCGTGTGCCCCGTCACCGGCATGAAGTTGGTATCGCCGTCCCAGCGCGGAACGATATGAAAATGCAGATGCGCATCGATTCCGGCGCCGGCAGTTTTGCCGACATTCATGCCGATGTTGAAACCCTGCGGAGACATCACTTTTTTCAAAACCTTGACGGCTTGCTGCAGCAGCGCCATCATTTCCAAATTTTCCTCGGCGGTCAAATTCTCAAAATGCGCTTCGTGGCGATACGGCACCACCATGAGATGACCGTTGTTGTACGGAAATTTATTCATGATGACAAAACAAAGCGCGCCGCGATGCACAACGAGATTCTCGCGGTCGCGGCTTTGTTGCGGCTTGTCACAAAAAATGCACCCCGGCTCTTTGACGCTGAGAATATGCTGCATGCGCCAGGGCGCCCAAAGAATCGCTTCACTCACTCGCCCTTCGCCCTCGCTTCTTCGTAAGTTTTGATCAATTTATCGGCCTGGTCTTTCGGCACCTCTTCGTAATGTGAGAATTTCTGCCGATAAATGCCGCGGCCATGCGTCATCGAACGCAGCTTGGTGGAATACTTGGCCATTTCTTTGGACGGCACCAGGGCTTTGACAATTTGATTGTGGCCGCTCGCTTCGACGCCCAGAATTTTGCCGCGATGCCCGGACATGTCGCCCATGACGTCGCCCATGTATTCATCCGGCACGGTCACTTCAACTTCGACGATCGGTTCGCGAATGCCCGGCTTGGCTTTGAGGAAACACTCGCGGAAACACATGCGGCCCGCGGTTTTGAAGGCGTTTTCGTTTGAGTCCACCGCGTGCATTTTGCCGTCGTGCAGAATCACGCGCACATCGGTTACCGGATAGCCGGCGACGACGCC
>CAYUVM010000161.1:0-8468 GCA_964447935.1 uncultured Cytophagia bacterium
ACAGATTGAATATTATTTGAAGAAAAATCGGCTGGCGCTGCTCGTCGACTACGACGCATTGTATTTCCCGTTTGGCGACTTATACGAAGTCTTGCACGTGCCGACGGCGGGGGTGGGATTGTTTTTTTAAGAAATAGTTTGCAGTTCTTGCAAGAGCCTATTTAAAAGATCGCCGATTTGCAAATCATCTGCCCAACGGTATAAGTAGGCTATATCCAAATTTTGTTTCTGGATTTTGGCAATGTTAACGGCGTCGTTGAACTGCCGTTCCGACTCACCCATTTTCGACCATTCCAGTTTTGCGAGTATGGAGTCCTCAGCAGTGGCGAACCAGCATTTTCTTCCGGCAAAGTTAGCCAGCTTTTTGCGTTGAAATTCCTCATGGCCGAAGGGGCGGTTTTTAAGAACAATCAAATCAATTTTAAGGCCGGAGGCATAGTGCACGGCATTAAACATAACGCCGAGCCGAAAAGATTCTTTTGCGCCGTCGATATCAAAATAGAATTCTTCGCCCAAAGCGCGCCCTAATTTTTCAATACCGGTCAAGTTTATTTCAACGATCAAATCGGCGTCTTGTGTGGCACGCGCGATACCGTAAATATTGCTGGCAAAGGAATCGACGATCATATACGGAATGCCGCATTCCTCCAATTTTGCGCTCACGAACGCCGCCACTTCTTCTAACGAATTCATGGTAGAATTTCTTTTGCTTGCGGATAGACTTTAAGAAATAAATTCTCCGGCAAGGTCAGGCGAATGACGGCCAGATGTACTTGCTCCTGGCTATAATTGGGATGGCGCATTCGCACACCTTCGGCAAGTGACTTCCGAACAAGCTGGGTTAGTTCGGCTGCAATTTGCAATCGTTTTTCCGGCGTCATCTTCCGAAATACCTCAATTTGCACACGCTCTGCTTCCAACGAGGTGTCTAATGGTCTGCTCTGTCGCATAGATTAAAGTAATGCGTAATTGATAATTTCTAAAACATGAATTTTACGAATTTCGCCTCACGTTTTACATCCGTTCCATCCTCTTTTCAATCGCAAAATAATATCCTTCCATTATTTCTGCAAGCGAAACTTCCAAGAGTTCGGGAATCTTCAATGTCGTTCCACCGGTGTAACCGAGCACGGTAAACGGCGCGTCATGCTTCTGGCAAATTTGCGCTACCGCCCCGCGATATGAGGGTTTGTAGGAAACGATAATTCTTGACTGGCTTTCGCCGAACAGCGCAAAATCGGCGCGATGATACGGCCACAACTCGAAGGTTGCACCAATCGGGTTCTCCGTATCCATAACACAACATTCCGCCAACGCCACGCCCAGTCCGCCGTCGCTCACGTCATGCGCCGAGTGCAGCAGGCCGGCTTGAATCGCCTCCAGACAGGCGGCCTGAATAGACTTCTCTTCCGGCAAATCGAGAAAAGGACAATCGCCGGAAACTTGTCCGTGCAGGACTTTTAAAAACTCACTGCCGCCCACTTCTTCGAGATTGGCGCCGAGCACCGCAATTTCATCGCCCGGATTTTTGAAATACGCGTTCGTCGCGTGGCGAATGTCATCTAAAATGCCCAACATCCCAATCGTCGGCGTCGGATAAACCGCGCGCCCCGGGCTTTCATTATAAAAACTCACATTGCCGCCCGTCACCGGCGTTTCGAGCACGCGACACGCTTCGGAAATTCCGGCAATCGCCTCTTGGAATTGCCAGTAAATTTCCGGCTTATAAGGATTGCCAAAATTCAAACAGTTGGTGATCGCCACGGGCCGGGCGCCGCTGACCACGACGTTGCGCGCCGCTTCGGCCACAGCGATGGCTGCGCCGCGTTGAGGATTCAGATAAACGTAGCGGCCATTGCAATCCGCCTTTAACGCGATCCCTTTGTTGGTTCCTTTAATCCGCAACACGGCCGCATCGCCGCCCGGCGCGATCACCGTATTGCTCCGCACGGTGTGATCGTATTGCTGATACATCCATTGCTTGCTGGCAATGTTCGGCGAAGAAATTAATTGGAGCAACGCTGCTTTCAAATCTTCGACGCGCGGCAATTTTGTCGCGTCGAACGCCCGCGTGGTTTTGAGATAATCCGGTTCTTGTGCTTCGCGTCGATAAACCGGCGCGCCGCCGCCGACCACAAGACTCTCCGCCGGAATTGCTGCGACGGTTTTGCCGTTCATGCGAACGCGCAACAGATTTCCGCTCGTAACGCGCCCGATTGTTGCCGCATGCAAATCCCATTTTGCACAGATCGCCTCGATGTCTTTTGCCCGCCCCGGCTTGCTGATCACCAACATGCGTTCCTGTGATTCTGAGAGCATGATTTCATACGGTATCATTCCCGGTTCGCGCAGCGGCACTTTTTCGAGATCGATTTCCATGCCGTGTTTGCCGTGCGCCGACATTTCCGAAGTCGAGCAGGTGATACCGGCCGCGCCCATGTCCTGCATGCCGACAAGCAATTCGGCTTTGATCATTTCCTGCGTCGCTTCAAGCAAAAGTTTCTCCGTGAACGGATCGCCCACTTGCACCTGCGGCCGTTTCGCTTCGCTCTTCTCCGAAATTTCCTCGCTCGCGAACGTTGCCCCGTGAATGCCGTCGCGGCCCGTGGCGGAGCCAATTAACATCACCGCATTGCCTTCGCCCGTGGCTGTGGCGTGCGTCACGCGGCGATGCCGGACAATGCCGACTGCCATCGCATTCACCAGCGGATTGTCTTGATAGCAATCATCGAAATAAACCTCGCCGCCCACCGTCGGCACGCCGAAACAATTGCCGTAATCGCCGATACCTTTGACGACCCCTTTGACGAGATAACGCACCCGCGCATTTTGCAGCTCACCGAAACGCAACGAATTGAGCGCCGCGATCGGTCGCGCGCCCATTGTGAAAATATCGCGCAAAATGCCGCCGACGCCGGTGGCCGCGCCCTGATATGGCTCAACTGCGGATGGGTGATTGTGACTTTCCATTTTAAATGCAATCGCCAGCCCGTCGCCGATATCGACGAGTCCCGCATTCTCTTCGCCGGCTTTCACCAGCAAATCCTTGCCGTCGCGCGGCAGCGTTTTTATGAGCGCGAGCGAATTTTTGTAACTGCAATGCTCCGACCACATCACCGAGAAAATGCCCAGTTCGGTGAATGTCGGCGTGCGGCCAAGAATTTTTATAATGCGATTGTATTCTTCTGCGGAGAGGCCATGTTGTTGGGCGAGTTCGAGATTGACTTGAGGTTCACGCATGGGGTTGTTTTAATGGGAAGGTGAGAAGTTTTGCTTTTTGCAATCGTCGCATTGACAAAGCTCGCGCAAAAAATCAAACGTGTAAATCCCCTCCGCATGCCCGTCATTCCAGTGGAATTGAACGGCATAACGCCCGATGACTTCGGCCTGTCGAATGGTCACATTGTTTTGTACAATCTCGTGTGCCTGCAATACGCGTAACGGATTTACCGCTTTCACCGGCGCGCGCCGGGCTTCCGAGCACGAAGCGCAGGGACATTCACGCCGCAAAAATTCGAGCGGATAGCGGCTGATGTGGCCGTCGTCCCACACGATTTGCAGCGTTCGTACATCTGATTTTTTAATATCGATGGGGGCCATGACGTTAAATTCTCGTTAGCAAAAAGATTGGCTTTTTCACAGAAACCGTTTATATTATAGCTAATTTCGCCCTGCAAATCAAACACTTTTATTCAAACGAGTAAAGCCAACGTGTCGAAATATCCGGAAATCGATCTTCAGCGCGTCAAAACGTATTCGGTGCGTCAACGCCTCAGCAAAGTCCATCGCGAGGAATTGGCGACGCCGTTTCGCAAGGGAGATTTTTTTGAGAATTTTTATAAAGCCCTGCCCGATATTCTCGTGGCCAAAGATTTTCGCGAGATCGTGCAACGCATCATTGCCGCGCGTAAAAATGACAAGCCGGTGATTGTGATGATGGGCGCGCACGTGATCAAAGTCGGCCTGTCGCCGATTCTCGTCGATCTGCTGCGCCGCGGCATTATCACCTGCATCGCGATGAACGGCGCCGGCGTGATTCACGACACGGAGTTGGCACTATTCGGGCAAACCTCCGAAGAAGTTGCGGATGGCCTTGTCGACGGCTCATTCGGCATGGCGCAGGAGACCGGTGAATTTATTAATCATGCCGTAATCCATGGAAGCAGCCAGCAACAGGGATTTGGCGAAGCCGTTGGTGCCGCGTTGATTCAATCCGGCGCCGAAGGCTTGAAGCGTAGCTTGCTGGCCACGGCTTTCGAATTGTCGATTCCAGCCACTGTACATGTTGCCATTGGCACCGACATCATTCATCAACAGCCCTCTGCCGAAGGCGCGCCGTATGGCGAATTATCGTTCCGCGATTTCAAAATTTTCACGGCGCAGGTGGGGAAAATCAACGACGGCGGCGTGGTGCTCAACTTCGGTTCAAATGTGTTGATGCCCGAAGTTTTTCTCAAGGCATTGACGATCGTGCGCAACATTCAACCCCCGGTCAAAGATTTTTTCACGGCTAATTTCGATATGTTCGCGCATTACCGGCCGCGCGTAAACGTGGTGCAACGCCCGACGCTGCAGGGGGGCAAAGGCTACAATTTTATCGGCCATCATGAAATCATGATTCCGCTGCTGGCCGCGGCCATTAAAGAATTCTATTAAAATTGATTTGTAGTCCCGATCCCTTGTGGGTCGCTCTTGCCAAACGCAGTATTACCTCCAACAGCCGCCCACAAGGGGCGGGGACTATTTTTAAAGTCAAATTTTACCCAAGCTTTAAGGAGTCTCCGCTATGAACAGCAATTTGCTGCAAACCGCAAATGAACGAAAAAGTGAAATCATCGCACTTTGCCAGGATTTGATCCGCATTCCCAGCATGCCCGGCGCCGAAAAGGAGCTGGCCGAATTTGCGTGCCAGCAGATGCTGCGGCTGGGCTATGACCAAGCCTGGATCGACGGCGCGGGCAATCTTATCGGCCGCAGCAATGGAGAAAACCGTGAGCTTCCTGGAATCATGCTCGTCACGCATCTCGATCATGTCGATCCCGGCGGCCGCCAGCTTTGGCAACACGATCCCTTTGGCGGTGAGGTGGAGAATGGCCGCATTTACGGACGGGGCGCGAGCGATATCAAAGGCGCGCTGGCGGCCCAAATGATGGCGCCGATGCTTTTAAAAGCCTTGGGCAAAAAACCGGCGCGCGATGTTTATGTCGTCGCGCCGGTTTTTGAAGAAACCGGCGGCCTCGGCATGCGCTATTTGCTCGCACAAAAAGAATTTCAAGCAAGCTGTGCGATTATCGGCGAGCCTTCGGGAAACGAAATTCGCCTCGGCCATCGCGGCCGCATGACGATTAACGTGCGTTGCCACGGCCGTTCCGCGCACGCCAGCGCGCCGGAGCGCGGCATTAATCCGCATTATGCCGCCGCGCGTTTTCTCTCGGCGCTGGAAAAAGATTTGCCCAAACTTTCCACGCATCCGCAGTTAGGCCAATCCTCGATTGCGCCGACGTTATATCATAGTAATTCCGTCAGCGCCAATGTGATTCCTGATTATGTCGATCTGCTGTTGGATTGGCGGACGACCAGTGAAACCATGAATGACGGCGTCGGCTGGATTGATCGCATTATTAAAGACAACGGGATCAAGGCGCGGGCCGAAGTGCCGCGCCTTACCCAACGCACGTGGACGGGATATGAAGAGATTGACTGGCCGATGAGCCATGCCGGGTTTATTACGCCACAGGAAAATGCCGACGTGCAGAAATTGGCTGCAACTTTGCGCGCCGTTACGAATCGTGAACCGCAATTCGGCATTTGGCGCTTTGCCACGGACGGCCGTGAAACTGCAGCCGCCGGCATCACCACCATCGGTTTCGGCCCGGGCGAAGAAGCGCAAGCGCATGTTGTTGATGAATCCATCGGAATTGCGTCGCTGGTGGAAGCGGCCGCGGTGTATGCGGCGTTTTGTTTGTAAATGTGAGGCGAAGTCACGCGAAAGCCGCAACATGCCGGTAATAAATGTTTGGTGTTTAATAAATAGCATCAGTCCGACGGCGTTTTTGCAGCCTCCGAATATGGCAAGAATGATGCAATCATTTATCCGTCAAAACCGGTGCGGCGGCTGATCGTGGGGAGCTTTTCGTTGACAGCGCTTCTTCTTCGCGTTACTAACCATTTATGAATTCATTCGCTACGTTTAAAATATCTACTTTGTTTTTTTTGTTCAACGTTTTTGGGGTATACGTTGACTCGCTGCCACAGACCCCTCGGCCCGGTGCAAAGGAATTGATTTTTAAACTACGGGCGCCGGCGCAATTCGCGAAATCCGGCTCCGGCCGATTTGCAATCAGCTCAACCACGCTCGTCTCGATGCTGCAACAATTCGGCGAATACGAAATCAAACCTGCGCTCAGCGGCAATGCGCCGCCGGAATTGCAAGCTTTTGCCTTGTTGCGATTTGCTGATCCGCAAATCGATTTGACCGCAGCACTCAACGCGCTCGGGAAACATCCGGATGTTGAATATGCGCAACGCAATCATGTTTTCACCATCAATCCAGCGTTCCCTCCTGCCGGCGCTCATTCCAGAATGACATATTATTGGGAAGCACCAGCCGCGAAGACGGCGGCATTTTCTGCGCCGTTCGATTCGCCCAACGATTCGCTTTTCGCGCAACAGTGGGCGCTGCAAACCATTCGCGCCCCGGAGGCTTGGCAAATTACGGCCGGCGATCCCAATATTCTCATTGCCGTCATTGACACGGGAACTGATTTCAAACATCCGGATTTACAGAGCGGCTTGTGGATCAACTCCGGCGAAGATCTCAATCATAACGGCAAAGTTGACGCGAGCGATTTCAATAATAGTGACGATGATCGCAACGGCTTTGTCGATGATTTGCGCGGCTGGGATTTTACTGATGCACCGAGTTTTCCCGATGGCGGTGATTATTTGAATCGCGATAATGATCCGAGTGATGAGCAGGGCCACGGCACGTCGGTAATCGGCATCATTTCGGCAACGGCGAACAATCGCATCGGCATTGCCGGACTCGCGCCCGATTGTCGCGCGATGACATTGCGCGCCGGCACGAGTCAGGGTTTGCTGGAAGAAGACGATGTGGCCTCGGCGATTGTCTATGCCGTGCTGAACAACGCGCGCGTGATCAATATGAGTTTCGGCGATGTCGTGGTTTCGCCGATGTTGCGTGACATAATGCGTTTTGCGTATGGCCGCGGCACTGTGCTCGTCGCCTCTGCCGGAAATTCCGCCACCGATACGCCGCATTATCCTTCGGGCTTTGCCGAAACTATTTCCGTCGGCGCCACGAATCGCAATGATCAACTCGCCAGTTTTTCCAATTACGGCGCCACCATCGATGTCGTAGCGCCCGGCCTTGAAATTTGGACGACGGCGATGGGCGGCCAGTACAATCAGTTTGCCGGCACTTCCGCTTCGGCCCCGTTGGTGGCAGCGCTCGCGGGTTTGTTGCTCTCGCATGCACCGGATTGGAGCAACGAAACGGTGCGCGCCGCATTGACGAACAGCGCGGTCGATCTCGGCGAGCGCAATTGGGATCGTTTTTACGGCGCGGGCCGCATCGATGCGGCGGCGGCTTTGCAAATCGAACAAGCCGCGCGCGCGGAAATTCATACGCCGGTGATGGACGCGGGATTTTCCGGCAACACACTCGTCATTCGCGGCACGGTGCTCGGCGCTTTTGTTACCGGCTACGAGTTGAGCTACGGTCGCGGCGACGATCCGCTGGAATGGACGCGTATCAGCCATTCGGAAAATCGGCAAGTCATTGCCGACTCGCTCGGTTTCTGGGCAGTGGTGAATTTGCCCGATACCAGCTACACGCTGCGCTTAATCGCCGAACAACAAAACGGCCGCCACGTTGAAGATAAAATTCGTTTGTTTCTGGATCGCACACCGCCGCGTTTCGGTAAAATTAAAATGACGCCGATGCTCGACGGTAATCTGCAAAGCGTGATGATTGAATTTTCGACGGACGATCTCTGTCAGGCCGTGTTGCAGTGGCGACGTAAAAACAGCGCCGATCATTTTACCGCTTTGCCGTTGAATTATTTGACGAAAAATCACCGGCTTAATTTTTCCCAACAAATTAGCCGCGGCGAGCTGGAGTTTTTCATTGAAGCGACTAATCGCGCCGGTTTAAAAAGTAGCGACAATAGCAACGGGCAAAATTATTTGCTTAGCCTCAATGCGCCGCCGCTGAGCATCGCGCCCTTTGTGGAGATCACTTTCAAAGATGCGGGCAATGCGCCGGATTCGCTGCTGGCGCTGCCGGCGGGCGCGCTGCTCTTTCGCGCCGGCGATTTAAATAAAAATGGCCGTGGGGAAATCCTCATGTCGGTTTATGACGATGCCGGCGGCGTTGGACCATTAACCGTCTTTGAGCGCGAGGCCTTTGGTTTTGCCAAACGTTTTGCCACCGATCATTTCGGCAT
>CAYUVM010000162.1:0-8455 GCA_964447935.1 uncultured Cytophagia bacterium
ATAATTTCAAGTTAACCAGCTAATGCCCTTTGTTCAAAATGTTAGTGACATTGGGCAGGAGGACTGGAAAGATGTTTATAACGCAACTATTGATTTATATCTTGAGAACAAAAAAGTTGATTCATTCCGCGCAAGTACACTTCCTAATTTTCTCCCCGGTAGTGGGCATCCACCGGAGTGGAAATACTCGATAGTAATGGCAACCTGTGCTTTTCCAGATAGTCTCAAGAATCGATATTATACTTGGGTAAGAGGAAAAAGAGAAGATGGAAAAAGTCCATGTTTACGTTTTAGCGGAACTATCCCAACTGTCAATATTGGCAGCGAGCGATACAATGAAATGAAAGATATTATTAAAGTTGTTTTTGATGAGAATGAAGCAAAGAAGTATCATTATGCTACAAATATTTTATTGCATTCTGGATATAAACAAACTTGGCGAGGATCTCATGGGTGTCTGACTATACATCCAGACGATTCAGATCGATTTTTCGACAAAATTCCCGAGGGAGAGAAAGGCACTTTGGAATTAATAAGAGGCATTCACGATGATGAAGCGAGACAGAGCTATTGTTATTGAACTCAAGTATTACCTTCACTTAATTACCTGCTGCTCCAGACGGGACAACGGCTTCATGATTTTTAGTACCGACATGCTTGATGTCGCCCCACAGCACATATCAGCTTTAGCCAGCTACAAGCATGAAACCAGTCGCAACAAAATTATCAAGCAGTTAGTCAACTGAGAAATCCAGACTCACTTTCTATTAAAAACGCCGGAAGATTAGGGTCACTCCCATTGCTTCACCATCTGCAACTTTTCCCCTATTTGCATAGTCTTATACAAAGCATTAATCCTGGACTGAGGCCAGGTCTTTTTCCACCCTGTTAAATGTCGAAAGTAGCATTGTAAAAGAATAAAAAATTGGCGGGGAAATTTTATTTCTGTAAAAGGAAACGTTGATCATGCGCCGAAATGTGATTTTGCTCCTCACGACCATAAGCTTTCTTGCCATCATCCAACCTTCCCTCGCGCAACAAAAAAACTGGGCAAAGGCGAAGAAAGATACACTGCGCGTCGAGCTGGTCGAAACCGGCGAAGTCGGCGCGGTGAACAGCACGGTGGTGACGACGCCGATGATTTGGTCGCAGGATTTGCAGATCATCGATCTCGCGCCGGAAGGCATTCATGTGGATTCCGGCGCCGTGCTCGTGCAGCTTGATCGCGTGTCGCTATCAACGCAACTGCAGGGCAAGCAAACCGAGTTGGACGGCCACCGTTCCGATATGCTACGCTTGCAAACCGAGCAGAGTAACCGCATTCGTGAAATGGAGCGCAGCGTTGAAATGGCGGAACACACGCTGCAGCTTGCGCACGTGCAATTAGAGCAAATGAAATATGAATCCGCTTCCCGCCAGGAGCAGGGCAAGCTCGAAGTGCTCAAAGCCGAAATCGCGCTCAAAGAAGCAAAAACTAAATTAGAAGCGCAGGCCATCATTCACCACGCCGAAGAGAAAAAACAGCAACTCAAAATTCTCCAAGCACAAAATCAAGCCAACGAGTCCAAACGCCAGCTCGAGCAACTGACGCTGCGCGCGCCGATATCCGGCATGGTGGTGCATCATCCGGATTGGAACGGCAATAAACCGACCATCGGCGAGAAAATTCGGCCCGGCCGCGGCGTGATCGATCTCCCCGACCTCTCGCGCATGCAAGTCAAAATCCGCGTCAATGAAGTCGATGCGGCGCGCTTGCAAACTAACCAACCTGCCCGTATTTCGCTGGATGCCTTTCCGAACAAACAATTTCGCGGCCGTTTGATTTCCACCACCCGCATTGCCTCCAAGAAAGCGGAAGAGAGTCAGGTCAATGTTTTTGAAGCCATCGTGGAAATCGCCGGCAGCGATTCACTTTTGAAACCCGGCATGACGGCGCAAGTGCGGTTGCAACTGGCCGAACTGCCGGATGTGACCATGCTGCCGACCGGCTGCGTTTTTGAGTTAAATGGCGAGCCAGTGGTGTTTACGAAAAAATCGCCGAAGACGCCGACGCCGGTACAACTCGGCGCGCGCAACGATTTTTATGTGAGCGTCGAAAATCTCGCGGCGGGCACGGAAGTGTCGTGGCAGGCGGGAAAAGCGGAGGTGCAGCCGCTGGGCTACGCCGAGTTTCAAAAACAATTGCGCCGGCCGCCGGAGCAATACAAAAACTTTTTTACGGAAATGGAAAAACGCCAACTGACGTTTGATTACGAAGCGAATCGCAATCGCCCGCCCGAACCGCCCGGCGGCGCTCCCGGCGGCCCGGAAGCGATGCTCAAAAAGCTCGGCTTGCCGGCCGGCGAAATGGCCAATCATGCCGGGCAAATTACTTTGACGCCGGAAATGATGAAGAAAATGCAAACCGGTGGACGACTCAAAGTTGTCAGCGATAGCACGATGAAAAGATTGCCGCCAGAGGCGAAACGCGACGAGAAAATGATTCAAGAAAAATCCGAACCGACGAATAAAAGGCAAAACGATTAGTCTGTTATAAGTGATATCCTTGCAAAAAAAGCAAAAACTTTTCAACACAGAGAAAACCGCGTCAACAGAAATTGCAAAGCCAATGAGGGTTTTTCAAATATTATCGTCTCTGTTTGCTCGGTGTTCTCTATGTTGAATCTCTTTTGGTTGCGGCTCGTCCGCGTTAGGGGCAAAACTATTTTGAATCGGTTTGCCCCTGCGGGCGTAGCCGAAAAATTTTTGCCATCGTTTTTTTAAAAATGTGAATTATTGAGGCACCCATGTCACTCAAATCCATCCTGCAAAATCGCCGCCTGCTGGCCATCGTCAGTGGCGTGGCGCTGGTCTTACTGCTCGTTTTATGGAATATCGGCTCGACCTCGGAAGATATCGCCAGCGGCGAAGTGCAAAAAGGCGAGTTTATTGTCAGCATCAAAGCCAAAGGCGAGTTGAAAGCGAAAAATTCGCAATCCGTCACCGTGCCGCGTTCCAATTCGTTCAACATTCAAATCGTGCGGCTCGCACCCGAAGGCAGTCTCGTGAAGGCCGGCGATTTTTTGGTGCAATTCGACCCGACGCAGGCGCAACAAAAATTTGACGAAAAACAAAACGCGCTCAAAAATGCGCTGGCCGAATTGGAAAGCCAGAAAGCGAGCATTGCTTCGAATATGGCGCAAATTGAGAGTAATTTGCAAACCGAACGCTATTCACACGAGCAGGCGAAATTGCGTTTCGAGCAAATGAAATATGAGGCCGAAGCCAAACGCCGCGAGCAGGAAATCAATTTGCGCAAAGCTGAATTGTCGCTCAAGCAGGCGGAGGAGAAAATCATTGCGCAGAAAAAAATCGATGCAGCGAATTTGCACAAAGCGCAACTGCAAGTCGAGCGCGCGAATCTGGAACTGGGCGAAGCGCAGCGGGAGTTGAGCGCGCTAACTTTAACGGCGCCGATTGACGGCCTCGTGGTTTATAAAGAAATTTGGGGCCCCAGCGGTGCAGCGAAAGTCAAAGTCGGCGACACGCCGTGGCGCGGCCAGGAAGTGATCGAGATTCCCGACCTTGCGGTTATGCAAGTCAAAGCCAGCATCAACGAAGTCGAGGTGAGCAAAATTGCCAAAGGTCAGCAAGTGCTGATCAAACTCGATGCGTTGCCGGAGCCGACGTTTCACGGCACGATTGCGCAAATTGCGACGCTGGCTTCACGCAAACGCAATTCCAATGTGAAAGAATTTGAAGTGATGGTGTTGATCGACGGCAGCGACCCGCGTCTCAAGCCGGGCATGTCCGCCGGTGTGGAAATTATCACGGATCGCCTCGCCGACGCGATGTTCGTGCCGCTCGAATCAGTGTTTGAGAAAGACGGCAAAACGATTGTTTATCCTGCCGGGTCCAGCAATCCGATTCACGTCGAAGTCAGCCAGAAAAATTCCGATTTCATTGTTATTACCTCCGGTTTAAAGGCGGGGCAAAAAATTTCGTTGCGTGATCCGACGCTGCCGCTGGAAGAAATCGGCAAAGAGGCGCCGAAGTCGATTCAAAAAGGCAAAAAGAAATCCGGCGGCGATGGTGGAGAATTCATGATTATTGGATAAAGCGCATGGTGCAAAGAGCATAGCGCCAAGCGGCCTTATTGTCTGGCGCGTTGCTGCATACGCCAAAACGTGGACATTTTTTAGAAAACATACAAATGAACTATCGAGAAAGCCTGCGCGTTGGCATTGACGGCGTGCAAAGCCACAAGTTGCGTTCGCTGCTGACGATGCTGGGCATTATCTTTGGGGTGGCGGCGGTGATCAGCATGATGTCCATCGGCGAGGGCGCGAAACAAGAAGCGCTGCAGCAAATCGCGCAGATGGGAATGAACAACATCATCATTCAAAACGTGGCCGCCGAAGACACCAAAGAGGGCAAGGATGTGGATAACAAATCGCGCGGCTTGCGCGTGGCGGATGCGCTGGCGTTGGAAGACGTAAATCCACTGTTGGGCGAAGTGGTGCCGCAGCGTTACCTCAATGTCGAGGCGCAATACGGCTCCGAGCGCGTCTCCGTCACGGTGGTGGGCACGTTGCCGGTTTATGCGACGGTGATGAATTACCAGCCGCAGCAAGGTTCATTCTTCAATTACTTTGACGAAATCGAAGCGCGGCGCGTGTGCGTGCTCGGCGCCGGCATCAAACGCGATTTATTTTATTTTCGCGACCCGCTCGGCGAACGCATTAAAATCGGCGACGATTGGTTTACCGTCGTCGGGGTGATGGAGCGGAAAATGTCGAGCGCCACGGAAGCCGCCGGTAACGATATGAACCAACAAATTTATATTCCCTTGGCGGCGTCGTTGCAGCGGTTCACGCTGGAGCCTTTTGAAAGCGAAGTCGACCGCATCGTCGCGCGGGTAAACGAGCCGGAGCGCGTGCGCGAGGCGGCGAACATCGTGCAAACGACTTTGGCGCGCCGGCACAATAATGCCGGGGATTATCAAATTTCCATTCCGGAAGAATTGCTGCGCCAACGCCAGCAAACGCAGCGCATTTTCAACATCGTGATGGGCTGCATCGCAGGCATCTCGCTGCTCGTCGGCGGCATCGGCATTATGAACATCATGCTCGCCTCGGTGTTGGAACGCACGCGCGAAATCGGTATTCGCCGCGCGATCGGCGCGACGCGCAAAGATATTATGGGCCAATTTATTTTCGAGGCCGGCTTATTGAGTTTCATCGGCGGTATCACCGGCATCGTGCTGGGTTGGTCCATGACGTATTTGATCACGCTCTACGCCGGTTGGAAAACGATTGTTTCGATTTTTTCGGTGTTGCTGGCGTTTGGCGTTTCGGCCGCGGTGGGCATTCTGTTTGGTTTTTATCCCGCCCGCCAAGCCGCGCGGTTGGATCCAATTGAGAGCTTGCGGTATGAATAGTGGAGCGCAAAGAGCACGGCGCAAAGCTTAATGTTTATAGACTGCGGCGCCACAGAGAAAAAGAGTAAAACCGGAGACGCCATTATGATTTTTGACTCCGCATACTCTGTGGATCCATGTTTAAAAATCTTGCCGTTTTATTCAGTCAGTACGGAGGAAGTAAATGTTGCGTTTGCGAATACTGTTTGTCATTTGTATTAGTCTAGTTGTTTTTTGCAATTTGTCTTATGCACAATCGCCCTCATCCTCATCCGATCTAACTGCCAAAACCCTCACCTTACAACAGGCGATTGACTACGCCCTCCAGCGCAGTTTTAATGTAAAATTTCTCGGCCTTTCATTGGAAGCGGCGCGGCAGAATTTGATCGCGCGGAAGGGCAATTTCAAAACCAACGCGCAACTGCGGCTCGATTCGCCGAGTTTAAACGAGCAGCTTCTTTCCATCGAAGTCGCCAACGGCCTGCCTTCTTATTCCACTCGCGGGACGCTGCGTTTTTCCGGCGCGCTCGACATCAATCAGCCGCTGCCGACAAATGGCGTTTTTACCTTGTCCTCACAACTTTATCAACAAAATGTCTCCACCCTGCTGGCTACCGCTGACGAATTAAAGCGGAAAGATTTTCTAACGTCGATTGGCTTGCGTTTGAATCAACCATTGTTCACGATCAACACGCTCAAACTCGGTTTTGAAGAAGCGAACCTCAACTACGAGCGCGCTTCGGGGCAAATTCGGCGCAATGAGTTGGAGGTGATTTACAATGTGACCCAAACTTTTTATGATCTTTATCGCGCGACGCGGTCGTTGGAAATTGCGCGCGAAGATATGAAACAGCAGGAAGAAGCCTATAATTTGGCCAGCAAAAAATTCTCCGCCGGTTTGATTCCCGAGGTGGAAGCTTTACAAACCGAAGTCGATCTGGCGCAGAGCCGAAATCGCGTTTACTCTGCGGAGAGCGCCCTAAATCGGCAGGAGGATGTTTTCAAACAAACTGTTGGCATGCCGCTGGCCGAAAAAATCGCCTTGTTTACGCAAGTGGAGTTCAAACCGTTTGCGATTGATCTCGCAAAAGCGCTGGCGCACGGCCTGCTGAATCGCTCCGAAATTCGCGAGCAGGCGATTGATAAGCGTTTGCAGGAAATCGAGCTGAAGCGCACCGATGCCCGTTCGGAATTGAAAGCCGAGTTATCGGGCTATTACGATTTAACCGGCATTAGTGATGCCACGCTGCCCTACGACACCGGCACCCGCGAACTGTTCCGCTCGAGTTGGAATGATTTAAAAGATCGTCCGAAAAATCGCGGCGTGCTTTTTTCGGTCACCATGCCGTTGTGGGATTCCGGCGTGAATGGGGCAGAAGTTTCCGCGGCAAAAGCGCGTCTGGATCAATCCGTCTTGAGTCTTGATAATGAGCGCATCCCCGTCGAGCGCGAGATCAAAGACGTGGAGGCGCGCGTGCGTGAGGCGGAGAACCGTCTTGGGGTATTGGAAAAAAGCCAGAAGCTGGCCGAGCGCAGCTATGAAATTAGCCTGGCGCGTTTCGATAACGGCGACATCACTGCGCAAGAACTGGCGCTTGATCGCAACCGCCTGACGCAAGCCCGCAGCACCTACCTCGACGCGTACATCGATTATCAAACCGCGGTCGCCGATTTACGGCGCAAGACGTTGTATGATTTTGAGAACAATCGCAGCCTGGTGGAAGAAACGAAAAAGCCATGAATTTGTCATACTTTTATTCCACCACCACAGCCGTTCCATACACTAAAATCTCCGCGGCATTTGCCATAATGTAACTTGTTGAAAAGCGCACGTCAACGATCGCGTTGGCGCCCAGCCGCTGGGCGTCGGCGATCATGCGGTCCAGCGATTGATCACGAGACTCGGCGAGCAATTTCGTGTATTCTTCGATTTCGCCGCCCACGATATTTTTAAACACTGCCAAAATATCTTTGCCAATGTGCCGCGCCCGCACGGCATTGCCTTTCACTAACCCCAGGGTTTTAACGGTACTTTTTCCGGCAATCGTGCTGGAAGACGCAACCATCATCGCTGCACCTCTTTCTGATATTTATCCTTTCGTGACATAAAAATTTTTTCACGCAACACCGAGACGAAAAGCAGCATCAAGCCGCCGATCACGGCGACAATTCCGGCCTTCACAATCCACGCAAGCGACTGGTCGGCGATAACGGCTTCAACCGCTTTAAATCCACCGTACGTCAATAAAATGACGCAGCCGAGGGAAAACACGATCCACCCGAAGCCGCGTTCCAGGCGATTGTAAATATCCGCCCAGTAATGCTCCCAGAGTTCCGGAGCGGGTTTGGTAAATTGCATGGTTTGGGTGACCTCCTTCAATTTAAGATATTTTTGCCACTCGGCATAACATTCCGGATATTCCCGAATGTACTGCTCGAATCGCGGCTTTTCCGCGGCTGACAGTTCGCCGTCAATCGCCGCCATCAGCAACAGTTGAAATTTTTCTTTTTCGGTTGCAGGCAGCATTATTCCAAGTATCCTTCCAATTGCGCGCGCAGTTGTTTCCGCGCGTTAAACAAGCGCGACATGACGGTGCCCAGCGGGCAATCCAGCGTGGCCGCGATTTCCTTGTACGACATCTCCTGAAAATCGCGCAGGAGAATAATTTCACGGTCGTCAGCTTTGAGCAAGTTTATCGCCCGCCAAACAGCGTCTTTGAGTTCGTTGCGTTCGGCAATCACCGCAGGATCGATGCTGTCATCGGCAATATTTTGCAGCGCGTTGGGCGAAACCTCCATTTCAGAAAACGCGCGGGCCCGCTTGGCGCGATCGCGTAAAAAATTAAAACATAGGTTGCGTAGAATTTGATAATACCAGGTGAAAAAACCGCCGCGATGCGCCTGAAATTTTGCCATCGTCCGATACGCGCGGATAAACGCCTCCTGCGAAATATCCAAGGCCTCGTCATGCGAGCCGGTCAAGCCCAGCGCGGTGTAATAGGCCCGCTGTTTATATTTTTCCACCAGTTCCTCAAACGCCGGAATATCGCCGGACTG
>CAYUVM010000163.1:0-8400 GCA_964447935.1 uncultured Cytophagia bacterium
TAGCGCACTTGACTGGGGGTCAAGGGGTCGGAGGTTCAAATCCTCTCGCCCCGACCCGAAGGGAGTTGCCGCTGCCTGCAAGTATCAGCGTGACAACTCCTTTTTATTTCGAAGCAAAACCTGCCCGCCGGATCAGCGAATGAATGACTTGCATATTTTACGGAACTGAATTCCCGCTATCACGCATGCGGGAATTCAGCTTTTAAAAGCGTGAATGCCCGAACACTTTGGCCGGGCATCACGATCACCTGGTTAAATTGTTTAACCGGCATTCCTCAAAGCTTCAACTTCGCGATATTTTCCTTCACGCGACCGGCGGACTCTTGCAGCAGCTTCAATTCGGCGTCGCTGAGTTTTACTTCATAAATATGCTCAACGCCGTTTCTGCCCAGCTTCACCGGTACGCCAACATACACATCTTTCAAACCATATTGACCGGTGAGCCACGCGGCGCAGGGGAGAATGCGTTTCGCATCGCGCACCACGGACTCGACCATTTCTGCGACTGAAGCCGAGGGCGCATAATAGGCGCTGCCTTCTTTGAGATACTTCACAATTTCGGCGCCGCCGTTTTTCGCGCGATCAACGATGGCGTCAATGCGATCCTTTGGCAGCAATTCGGTGAGGGGAATGCCGCCGACAGTGGTGAGGCGCGGCAGCGGCACCATATCATCGCCGTGGCCACCCAACACCAGCGCTGAAATATCGCGCACCGACACATTCAATTCCATCGAAATAAACGTGCGATAACGTGCGGTATCCAACACCCCGGCCATGCCAAACACACGATTCGGCTCGAATCCGCTCACTTTCATGGCAACGTACGTCATCACATCCAGCGGATTCGTCACGGTAATAATCTTGCATTGCGGCGAGTTGTTGACGACATTCTCCGTGACGGTTTTGACGATGCCGGCGTTGGTCGCCTGTAAGTCATCACGACTCATGCCCGGTTTGCGCGCCAGCCCCGCCGTGATTACGACGAGGTCGGAATTTTTCGTCAGTGCATAATCATTGGACGAGCCGATGACTTTGCAATCAAAACCTTCCACCGGCGCGGATTCCCACAGATCGAGCGCCTTGCCCGCGGGAATGCCTTCGAGAATGTCAATCACCACAACTTCATTCGCCAGTTGCTTTTCGGCCAACCGTAGCGCGGTGGTCGCGCCGACGTGTCCGGCGCCGACAACAGTAATCTTCATAAAATTTTCCTTTCTACCGCATATTTGAAAACATACTCTTGACTTTAAAACGAAACAAGAATTTTAATTAAAGTCATCTACACGCAAGGTGTAGTCACCCAATCTGGTGACGGCCTTAATCTAATCAAACCCGTGGCAGATTTCAAGTATTTTCTAAAATATTTGCGGTTTGCTGAGTTTGCAAGACCAAGGTTTACGAATACTCATAGACGCCCTTCCCAACTTTCCTTCCGAGCCTTCCGGCTTTCACATATTTCACCATCAACGGGCAAGGCCGGAATTTTTCACCGAGGGTTTGATGGAGAAAATTGAGAATATTCAGCCGCACGTCGAGGCCAACGAGATCGACCAACTCAAACGGACCCATCGGGTGGTTGAGGCCGAGTTTTAACGCCTTGTCAATTTCCCGCGCGCTGGCGACGCCTTCTTGCAGCATGTAAAACGCCTCATTGCCGATCATCGCGTTGAGGCGCGTAGTGATGAACCCCGGCGATTCGTTGATCAGCACGGTTTCTTTTTTCATCATTTGTGAAACTTCCTGTGTCGCTGCAATCGTCGCATCGGAAGTCTCCAGGCCGCGAATGATTTCAATGAGCTTCATCAGCGGCACCGGATTGAAGAAGTGCATGCCGATCACCTGCCCCGGCCGTTTGGTCGCACCGGCCATTTCGGTGACGGAGAGCGACGAGGTGTTTGTCGCAAAAATCGCCTGCGTCGGCGCCATGGCCTCGAGTTTGCGAAATAAGTCGATTTTCATCTCGATTTTTTCGGGCACGGCTTCGATCACAAAATCGGCGTTGCCCGCGGCAGCAGACAAATCCGTGAAGGTTTTTAAACGCGCCAGTGCTTGTGCCATCGCCTCTTGCGGGAGAATCGCCTTGTCAACCGCTTTGCGAAAGCTGGCGGTGATGTTTTCAACCGCGGCGTGCAAAATTTTTTCTTCGACATCATAAAGCTGCGTGGCGTATCCCGCAAGACAAGAAGCGTACGCAATGCCGCGACCCATCGTGCCGGCGCCGATGACGGTAATTATGTTGACATTTTGTTTTGTCATGTAAGATTTCTTAAGTTTAATTTAAAGTTGCGCGCATAAAACACGGAGTCGCTGAGCGAGCGGAGGTTTATGGAGAAATGCGATAAACTGACGTTTTGATGCTTGAAGGCATAACTACGAGCCAATCTCCAGCACCACTTTTCCAAACTGTTGGCGATTCGCCAAGATCCGATGCGCTTGCGGCGCTTCGGCCAGCGGCAACACGCGGTCGATCACCGGGCGAAATTTTCCGGCTTTAAAAAAATCAGCAATGCGCAACATCTCGCTTTTCGAACCCATAATATCGCCAAAGATTTTAAGGTTTTTTGAAAAAACGTAACGCAAATCCGTAACCGCGCGGTAACCCGTGGTCGCGCCGCAAGTGGCGAGGCGGCCGCCGTTTGCCAGCGATTTGATTGAGTCGTCCCACGTTTTTTCCCCGACATGTTCGAAAATAATATCGACGCCGCGTTTGTTGGTCAATTTGCGCACTTCTTCACGAAAATTTTGTTTTTCATAGTTGATTAAGAAATCTGCGCCGAGCGCTTGCGCTTTTTCCAATTTGGTCGCGCTGCCCGCCGCCGCAATGACCGTCGCGTTGTGCATTTTGGCAATTTGAATGGCCGCCACCCCGACACCGCTTCCAGCGGCGAGAACCAACACCCAATCGCCGGGACGAATTTGGCAATTCGCCACCAGCATGTGCCACGCGGTAAGAAATGTCAGCGGAAACGACGCGGCTTCAATAAACGTCAGATTCGGCGGTTTCGGCACAATGTTCTGTGCCGGCACGCTAATGAATTGCGCATAGCCGCCGGTGGTGTGCTCGCCGATTACGCCATAATAGCGGCAGTTGTTGTCCGCGCCGGAAAGGCAATGTTCGCAATAGCCGCACGAAACCCCGGGCGAGATCACCACTTCCTGTTCGGCGGAGACATGTGAAATGCCCGGCCCAACTTCCGCCACGACGCCGGAAATATCCGAGCCGAGAATGTGCGGCATCGGCAGCTTGAGCGACGGCAACCCCCCGCGCACCCACAGATCAAGACGGTTCAATGCGCACGCCTTGATTTGAACAAGAACTTTGCCGGGACTCGCCACCGGTTCCGGCAGTTCGCCGTATTGCAGAACCGACTCGTCGCCGTGTTGGTTGAGGTAAACAGCTTTCATGAATCGTGCTCATTGTTTTTAGTATTCAGTTTCCAGTATTCAGTAACCCGTCGAAACTGACTACTGATCACTGAATACTGGCTTCAAACGACACTACATTCTTTCAGTAACCGCAGCGCATTCGCATGCAAAATCGTCTCTTTCATTTGCGCCGAAATCGGCAGCGCGAGAAAATTGTCGATATTCTGGCGCATGTCGGTCACGCCAGGGCTGGGCCAGTCCGTGCCCCACAGCGTTTTGTCGGCGATCTCCTCGAGGCGCGGCAGATAATCTAATAATTTCTTCGGCGGAATGCCAGAAATATCGATGTGAATATTTTTGTGGCGGCGCAACAGAAAGAACGTCGTCTCCGTGTGCAGCGGCCGGCCGGCGTGGGCGATGATGATTTTTAAATTGGGGAAATCCACCGCGACATCGTCGATGGGCATGGTGTCCGCATAAACATTGCGCGCGCCCGGGAAAATGCTGGTGCCGCCGTGAAACATGATGAGCATGTTTTCTTTTTCGGCGCGGCGGTAAAAAATTTCCTGCGCGGTGTTGCCGTCGCGATAGGCATTGGCCGCGAGCATTTGATGTGGTGGATGCACTTTCAAGCAGCGAATACCGAGCTGGAGCAGGCGCGTCATTTCGGCATCCACATCGTTGCAGAAGCGCGGGTGCACGCCGCCGAAGGCAATGAGCCTTTGCGAGTTTTCTTTACAATAATTGGCAACAAAATCATTCGTCGCGGCAGTGAAGCCCATGAGATCGGGACTGGGATAATTGATTAACCCAACGCGCTCGACGCCGCTGGCATCGAGAAATTCCAAAAAGGCTTTGGGGGACTGCATGAAATTTTGAATCGCCGCCATATCTTTGCGGCCGGCGGTCATTTTCGCATACACCTCGGGCTTGAGCTGCTCCCACGGCTGAATGTGAACGTGAATGTCGATGATGGGCATGAAATTAGGCTGAAAAGGGTTTTAGTTTGTGGTATTGCCTTTAGGCATGGTTACTTCACTGACTCCACGCGCCTGAAGGCGCGATTACGAACTGCTTAGATTTTCAAAAAAATTCGACCGCCTAGCGGGGTTTCTTTCTCAGGGGTTCAGGCATTCAAATTTCCGGTCTGTGTGGATTTTTCACCACGCCCTTTTTCTTGCATTCAGTATAATTATTTTCAGCATAGAAGTCAAGACAGCATTCTCATACATTGCCAGCGTGTAATACCACAATAGAAATGTCAGGTTGTTGTTAATTGGAAATTCATTTGCGCGAGGGCCAACTGTATCGCTTATTAAACCGTTAGCACGAGCACGGCGAGGCCGGCTTCGTGCACCGTTTACGCGGATAGCCATCGAATCGTGCGTATCAAAATCAAGGCCGTGCGGCTTTACCGTGAGCACTATCCCGATTCTGGCCCAAAGCTTTTTTTCGAAGTGCTCGCCGATGATCATGCGTTGACGGTTGCCCCGGAGACATTGCGCCGCTGGTTAACGGCCGCCAGCTTGTGGGCGGGTTCGCGGCGCAAACGTCCATATCACCGTCATCGTGAGCGCTGCACGGCCATCGGCTCCTCGTCCAATTCGATGGCACTCCGCACGATTGGTTCGAGGGGCGTGGTCCAGATTGCACGTTACTGGTGGCCGTTGATGATGCCTCCAGCCGGGTGTTTTTGCGCTTTGTCGAATCGGAAAATACGCGCGATGTCTTCCTGACGATCCGTTCCTATTTTGAGCACTACGACATCCCCCCGCCTTCTATGCGGATCGCGGCCGCGTGTTTTATGGCGACACCGAGTATCAACGCGCGCTGAAAGCGCTCGGCGGTGAAACCATCTTTGCCCACTCACTACAGGCCAAAGGCCGCGTCGAACGCAGCCAGCGCACCCATCAGGATCGTTTAGTCAAAGCCCTGTGGCGGCCTAACATTACTCAGATGGCGACAGCCAATCGGTTCTTGGAGCAAACCTATCACGCCGAACATAATCGCGACTTTGCTCATGCCGAGGGCTTGCCCGATTTGCACCGTCCATTGAGGGCATCGATTTCAAGAACATGCTGTGCTTTGAAACCCGCCGGCAAGTTCGCAACGATTAAACGATTACGTTGGATGCGCAATATCTCCAACTCGAACGTGGCGACGCGTCATTGCCGCCACCGAAACGGGAGGTTATCGTGCGGCGCTGGTTGGATGATTACTTGCGTCTGTTCTGGAACGAACATGAACTCAAGTATAAAACGCTTTCGTCCAAGCCGACATCACAACGGCTGCGCAAATGCAGTCAGTTTTTGGGGCTGGAGCGCGATCGCGACGCGCAATAAAATCTCTGAGGCCACACGTTCAATCGTTGGGAATTTTTTTTCTGCGGGTAACGGAAGGAACCCGTAGGACGACTGGAGTTACCCGCAGAAAAATTGACGTGGGGGCTGAGAATCAAGTTGCAAAAAAATACTAAACGATAACTTAAAACCCTTGACAGATGGACACCGTTAGTATATATTCCTCCTGACATTTCTATCGAGTTTCTACACAGAAAATTTCAGTAGCGGAAAAAATCAATTTTGAAAGGCAGGGCAAATCCCATGAACTTAAAATATGATCACGCGCATTTTCGCTGCACCGATTTGGAGGCAACGATCGCGTTTTATGAAAAAATGCTTGACGCCGTAATCATCAAGCGCTCGGAACATGCGGGCCGCGTCATCGTCACACTGCAGATCGGCGGCACGAAATTTTGTCTTTCGCCGGCGCCGGCAGGCGGCGAATTGAAAACTGAAGAAAACGGCAAACGCCTCGGCGTTTATCATCTCGCGTTTATTGTGCCCGATCATGACGAAGCGGTCGCCGAATGCAAGCGCCGCGGCGCAAAATTCACTATCGAGAATTTCATGGCCACGCCGGCGCGTAAAGTCGCTTTCTTTGACGCGCCGGATGGGATGCAAGTGGAATTGATGCAGGATTTTTAAGCAAAATAAAAAAGCATATCACTGCATCAATGCGCGGCAGGATATGCTTTTAAAACAATTCACTTGACTAATTTATTTCTCGGAGCGGCGGTCTTTTTTGGCGGAGTTGATTTCGTCGCGCAACCGCGCGGCGTCCTCGAAACGTTCCTCGGTCACGGCTTTCTGCAACTCGAAATTTAACCGCTCAAGGCGATCCATCGGGGCATTTTCTTCCACGCGTTCGGAATCTTTGTCGCTCACCGAAGCTTTTTTCATCACTTCGTCATGCACAAAAATCGGGGCTTGCGCCCGTAGCGCGATGGCAATGGCATCGCTGGGGCGCGCGTCGACTTCCACATGCGACCCGTTCATCTTCAGGCCGACCATGGCATAATAGGTGTTCTCGCGCAGATCATTCACCACGACGCGGGAAATCCGCACTTCCACGGAATCAAGCAAATTTTTGACAAGATCGTGCGTCAACGGGCGCGGCGGAATAATGCTTTCCATTTGCAGCGCAATCGCCTGCGCTTCGGAGGAGCCGACGACGATCGGCAACCAACGATGATGTACGTCATCCCGCAGGATAACGACAAAACGATTGGCCGTTGTATCTAACGTTACGCGGTCGACACGTACAGAGACCAACATAGCCCACAATCTCCCAAACGATATAACACCAAAACCACGAGCAAATGCTTTTCATCGAATAAATAACCACTTTAGGATAATAAAGAATAAATTCACAAGTGTCAAGAAAAATTCTATGGAGAAAAGACGCGCATGACGCTGAAACGGGATGGGAAAATAAGCCTTGCCTCGTATTCAAAATTTTTTTATATATCACAGTCAAATTAATTCAAAATCAAGTTTACCAGAGAGGGAGACCATGTCCAACTTCTATCACCCTGGCAGGTTGCTGGCGTTGGCGCTGCTCTGTTATTGTTCGCAGGTTCTGGCGCAACCGATTCTGTTTAACCAACCTTTGAGCCCGCGTATTGCCAACTACGACATTAATGTGCGGCTGGATGCCGGAAAAAGGATGTTGCACGGCAGTGAAACTTTAAAATGGTTTAACCGCTCTGCTGACAGAATCTCCGAGTTGCAATTTCATCTTTATCTCAATGCTTTCCGCAATAGCCGCTCGACATTCATGAAAGAGTCCGGCGGCGTGAGTCGCGGCAACAAAATTGATAAAGAGGGCTGGGGTTTCATCGAGGTCAACAAAATCACTTCCGCGGCCGGCGAGGATTGGACAGAGCGGATGGAATTCATTCATCCCGATGACGATAATGCCGAAGACAAAACGGTGTTTCGCTTGCCACTGGCCCAACCGCTCGCTCCCAACGATTCGATCGTGCTGGACCTCGACTTCACCGCGAAATTGCCGCAACCGCCGTTTGCGCGCACCGGCGCCAAAGAAGAATATTTTTTTGTCGGCCAATGGTTTCCTAAAATCGGCGTGTATATTGACGGCAAGTGGAATTGCCATCAATTTCATGCGAACTCTGAATTTTTTGCGGACTATGGCGTGTACAATGTAAAGATGACCGTGCCCGAAAAGAATATTCTCGGCGCCACCGGCGTGCTTGTGGAAATGAAAAAAAATGAGGATGGCACGGCGACACATTTTTATCATGCCGAAGACGTGCACGATTTTGCGTGGACCACCAGTCCGGATTTTGTCGAATTCACCGGCAAGACGCAGGATGTTGACGTGCGGGTATTGATGCAGCGAGATCGCGCCTATCAAGGCCCGCGCCATGTGGAAGCGGCAAAAACGGCGTTGGAATATTTTCAAAATTGGTACGGCGATTATCCCTTTCCGAATTTGACCGTTGTTGATCCGCGGCGCGGCGCCGGCGGTTCCGGCGGCATGGAGTATCCAACTTTGATTACGGCCGGAACAACGTATGGTTTGCCGGAAGGCATTCGCGCCGTTGAGGACGTCATCATTCATGAGTTTGGCCACAATTATTGGTATCATCTGCTGGCCTCCAATGAGTTTGAAGAGAGTTGGATGGATGAGGGCATCAACACCTATACCGAAATTCAAATCATGAACGAT
>CAYUVM010000164.1:0-8383 GCA_964447935.1 uncultured Cytophagia bacterium
AACTGGCCTTCGTCAATGCCGGTCCTTTGGGCCTCGTCGCTGCTTTGCAATATTTCTTTGGAGCTGTGCACGGGAAAAGAGCGCAGTTTTTGTTCATTATGCGAAACAATGTGATCGTTGCTGTAGCGGGCATCGATCGCGGGTTTAAAGATCGCGACTTTTTGTTTGGCAATCTCGGCGCGGCGCAAACGGCGAATCAACTCTTCAGTTTTTCCGCTGAACATGCTGCCACAAACAACTTCGATAGAACCGGCATTGGGGTTGGCTGGCATAGAACGGTGGCGATGATTTCCTTTCTAAATCAATGATTGTAACAATTCACGAAGCGCTTTGGTCAACTCCAGCGACTTACGCGCTTCTGTGCTACCAATTGGATCTGCAAAATCAAAAGGATAATGGCTTGACATAAACAGTGAATTCAATTCGCTAATTTGATTCTCCAGGCGATTTAACTCTGGCAAGTATTTTATCCCATCTTGCAACAAAAAATCCAAGTCATGGGTTTTGGTTAAAGTCCAGCCGTTTTTAAGCAAGAACGCTTTAAACATTTTTTCACAAGCCTGTTGGCAATCGTAGCAAACGACCTCGGCCTGACCGTCGCTATCTTCGTCAAAATTCAGCTGGGCCGAACGCAAATCTTTCTGCGCGCGCAGCCACCAGACCTTCGGATCAAGAGAGGCTTTCATAAATCACCCTACCCTCGCGGTTAATCAGCGAAGTAAAAGTTCGGGGGTCAGAAGTGGCATCGCGATATTGCTCGGGAGTCATGACAATTAGATCCATCGGCACATGCACTTCACGTGGCAAAAGACGGCGAAGATGAATGGCCTTCTCCCGATTGGTTTTCATGGCTGGGTTATGCCAGACCACCAAAAAATCAAAATCACTTTCCACGTCTGCGGTGTCACGTGCATGCGATCCAAATAAAATGATCTTTTGCAGTCGAACGGCGCTAACCCAAGTATCACAAATGATTTTAATTTCTGGTCTCATTTGAAACTCTCATCACCTGAATTTAACAATCACGCGTTATCTTTCTTACTCCATCCCATTTCTTTTCTCGAGCTGTTCTTGCAACAAAACCCCGATTTTGGTTTTCAGCAAATCAATCGCCACCCAGTTATAACCGCCTTCGGGCACAATGATATCGGCGTAGCGCTTGGTCGGTTCGACAAATTGCAAATGCATCGGACGCACGGTTTTCTCGTATTGGTCGATAATGGATTGCACCGTGCGGCCGCGTTCTTGGGTGTCGCGTTTTAAACGGCGAATGAAACGAATGTCCGGATCGGTGTCGACATACACTTTGATATCCATCAACTCGCGCAGCCGCGGATTGTCGAGAATCAGGATGCCTTCCAAGACAATGATGTCATGCGGGCCGGCGCGGCGCGTCTCCTCACGGCGCGTGTGCGTCGTAAAATCATAGACGGGAATATCCACCGTCCAACCATTCAGCAACTCTTCCACATGTTGAATCAGCAATTCCGAATCAATCGAATTCGGATGATCGAAATTTTGCGCCGCCCGCTCGGCAAAACTGAGATGATTGAGTTTTTTATAATACGAATCTTGCTGTAAAACCACGACCCGGTCGGAGCCGAGCTGCTGAATCATGTGTTGCACCACCAGCGTCTTGCCGGAGCCGGTGCCGCCGGCAACGCCGATCAAAATCCCTCGCGCCATCTTCGCCTTTTCCTACCTGGTTTTCAACAGATGATCATCAAACGCTTCCGGCAGTAAATTTTTCAATTCCGTTTTTTCCATGGCGCCGTGCTGGTTGATGCAGATAATTGCCAGATTCCGGCCATAATCCCACAACACTTGCCGGCACGCCCCGCACGGCGTGCAAAATTCTTCCGTATCGGCGGCCACCGCAATGCGGGTAAAGCTGCGTTCGCCTTCGGACAACGCTTTAAAAATCGCCACGCGCTCGGCGCAGCAAGTCAAGCCATAAGAACTGGATTCGATGTTGCAGCCGGTATAAATTTTTCCCGCCGCCGTTTCAATGGCAGCCCCGACATGAAAATTTGAATACGGTGCCAACGCCTGGGTTTTCGCCCGTAGCGCGGCGCTCACGAGTTGATCCATGCTCGTCTCCACATTGTGAATGATTCGCCTCGGGCTTATCGGGTCGCGGCTTTGCGGCTGATGTTGTTGTAACGTTGCCTCAATATAAGAATTCTACACCGAATTTCAAGTTTTTCTTTTGGGAGACGCGAAAAAAAATCCGAGCTTGCGTACAAGCTCGGATTCCTTAAATTGCGTTCATCATCATTAAATTAGAAAGGCAAATCTTCGCCGCCAGATTGCACCGGCGGGGCCATGTCGTCGGAAGGCACCGGCACATCCGGGCCGCTGCCGCCCTCGCCTTTGCGGCCGAGCATCTGAAAATTAAGCACGACGACCTCGGTCATGTAATGCTTCTGGCCGTCCTTTTCCCACGAACGGGTTTGCAATTTGCCCTCGACAAAAATCTGCTGCCCTTTTTTGAGATACTCCGCCGCGATTTCCGCCTGCTTGTTCCACACAACCAGGCGATGCCATTCGGTTTTATCCTGCTGATTGCCCTCTTTGTCTTTGTAGCTTTCGTTGGTCGCAAGACTAAATGACGCGACCGCGGCGCCACCGGGAGTATATTTCAACTCCGGATCTTTGCCAAGGTGACCAATCAGCATCACTTTGTTTAAACCACGGGCCATATTAGCCCCCTTTCCTGAAAAAGTTTTTATTTTTCCCGGCCATTTACCGCCGAGGTGGATTGTAAAAGAAGAGTAGCAATTTTTTTAATTGATGTCAAGGCTTTTGTTACGCGCCGTTATTTTTTACCTTGCAAAAATTCTTCGGCTTCTTTCACATCGTCATAACTGCCGATGAGCAGCGGCGTGCGTTGGTGCAAATCAGTGGGTTCAATATCGAGAATGCGTTGCTGGCCGCTGCTGGCGGCGCCGCCGGCTTGCTCCACCAGAAACGCCAGAGGATTGGCCTCATAAAGCACGCGCAATTTTCCTTTTGGGCTTTTCTTGTCCGCCGGATAAAGAAAGATGCCGCCATACAGTAAATTGCGATGAAAATCCGCCACCAGCGAGCCGATGTAACGTGACGAATAAGGCCGGCCCGCGGCTTTGTCCGGCGTTTTGAGATGCGCGATGTAGCGTTTCATCCCTTCGTCCCAGTTATTCGTGTTGCCTTCGTTAACGCTGTAAATGGTCGCGCGTTTGGGAATCTGAATATTTTCATGCGACAACAGAAACTCGCCGACTGACGGGTCCAGTGTGAAGCCGTGCACGCCACGACCGGCAGTATACACCAACAACGTTGACGAGCCGTAAAGGACGTAACCGGCGCCAACTTGCTTGTGGCCCGGCTGCAAGCAATCTTCTTTGGTGCCGCGCGCCCCGGTGCTGATTTTACGATGAATCGAAAAAATCGTGCCAATACTCACATTTGCGTCGATATTGGAAGAACCGTCGAGCGGGTCATAAAGCAACACGTAATGGCCACACTCAAATTCATCCGGAATTGGAATGATGTCTTCCCGCTCTTCGCACGCCATCACGCACAAGCGTCCGGTGTGATCCATCGCTTTGAAAATCACGTCGTCGGCAAACTCATCCAGCTTGCGCACCTGCTCGCCCTGCACGTTTTCCGAGCCGGTGTAGCCGAGAATATCCACCAGCCCGGCCTTGCGCACGTCGCGCGAAATGACTTTCGCCGCAAACGCAATGTCATACAACAACGCCGAAAACTCGCCGGTGGCCGATGGAAAGTTTTTCTGCTGTTCAATGATGTGACGCTCGATGGTCATCAGACGTTTAGGCATGGCTTTTCTCCTTCGCGCGATGGGTGAGAGGAAATCATACTCTAAAAAAACCGTGGCAAAATATAAAACTTTTGCGCATAAAATTCAAATGTTTTTTGTGCTGCTGGCTGATCAAAAGTTATTTAAACTTTAGCAAAACCTCCTTCTTCGCATACTCTCCCATCGGCTCTGCAAACTTCAAACGAATGATATCCGCCTTGTCAGAGGGGAGCAACTCACCACCAGCAATTGCAAAAATATCGAGTGGTGAATGCAAAATCACATCATAAACATTGCCCCCAACACCTTCGCAAACAAAAACAAAATGATCTTCTTCAAGTTTTTCGGAAAGAATGCGCAACTGCTGCGCGCGCTGGCCGATTTGCAACGGCTCGTGTGGCAACTCAAGCCACGTTCCCTCGAAAACTGCAAACTGCCCTTTGGCATTTTTATCAGTTTTAATCGCAAGCGGAAATTTTTGTTCGGTCTCCGCACCCGCTTCCAATTGCGGCGCGAATTCGATGCTGCAAACCGGCCCGTCCGCGCGTTCGACGGTTAAAGTGATGCCGCCGAGATTGCGTTCATACAACAAATCGAAAACACTTTTCCCCACGCGAATATTTTTGATTCGAACTTTATTCCAATTTGGCGGAAAGCTTGGGGCAAAACGCAGAACCGGTGAACCGGTCAACGCGCCAACCGGCGAACGCGGTTCAAGCCCGAGCAAACCGCGAAGCACGCCAATCGCATATCCGAACGAGGAGAAAAGCTGATGCGGCACCGAAGTATCCAGCGGGCGGAAATATTCGCCGCTGACGACTTCGGGCATGTAGCCGCGCGCATCGATAAAAGTCCATTCTGCCATATTGCGCAGCATTTGCAAACCAGCAGTGGCACGGCCGTAATTGAACATGGCCCACAAATTATAGCCGGTGAGAAAAGGCCACACCGCGCCATTGTTGTACGCCAGCGGTTCATACGCGCTGCTTTTGTTGGAGAGCATCCGGCTGCCCCAGTCCGTGGAAATTTCCGAAGAAATGAGGCGTTCCAACATGGCTTGCGTGTGCGGCTCGACCAGTTGGCGAAACGTCATCGGAAACGCATCCCACGCCGTCACTTCTGGGTTCACTTGTCCCTGTTGCGTGATGGAAAAATTGTAAATTTGTTTTTCGTTATTCCAAAATTTCTTTTCGAGAGAAGCCAGCCCCGTTTGATGCCAGCGCGCGGCTTCGTCGGTTAATTTCTTCTCGCCCAGCCAATGCGCCATTTCACGCATTGCTTTCCATGCCTGCACGCCGACGCTGCCGAGAAAAATATCCACGCCGCTGGCTTCGCGGAGTGAACCGAGTTCTGAAGCGCCCAGCCCGGCTTTGGTATTTTCCATCAAGCCGTCGCCGTCCGTGTCCGTCGTGCGACTCCACATATAGGCTTTTTTCAACGACGGCCAACTTTCACGGAGGAACTCCATGTCACCGCTCGCGAGCAAATAATTCCAAAACGCGACGAGATAATACGGTGTAGTGTCGCCGTGAATGTAACCGTACGGAAAATCTTTGAACCACTCAATCAGCGCCGCGGCTTGCGTCAACTCGTGCATCATTTTGCCGTCATCGCGCTGGCGTTTTTGCAGAAAACGAAACGCCTCGCGCACCGTGTTGAAATCGCCATAACCCGCCATCGCAAATGAGTTGATGAAACAATCGCCGCCGAAAAACCAGCCAAACCCCGGACGCTGGCTCGCGCCGCTCGGCCCGAATCCGGCCACCATTCCCGCGCCGAGATCGGGATTATTGATGAAGCCTTTCGTCAATGCGACTTTCGCCCACTCGAACGCGAGGTTCAGTTTTTCATCCGGCGTTTCAATCGAGAGAAATTCGTCGTGTAATCTTTGATAATGTTTTCGCGTTTCGTCAAGTTCAGCATCGTAACTCGTGAGCAGCTTTTCATACAGCGCCCGCGCCGAATCGCGTTTCGCAAAATTCGCCGCAATGATGATCGGAAAGGTTTGCGTGCGGCCATCGTTACGTTTGCAATCAAAAGCGAATTGGCTCGGCGCCTGCGCCAACTCGTGCGCCAGCGGTGCGGAAAGCGGCCGGGCATTGGGCGTGCCGATAAACGCATTGCGCAAACGCCGGCTTTCGGAAATCACATACGCCTTGCTCTTCTCATCCCAAAACGCATATTGCCCGCCGAGTCCCGCCGGCCACATCGGCTCCATGTCGGGAAAGAAACTGGCGATGAGCGTCAAATCCTGATAACTGTCAATTTCAAGCACCGCGACCAACGCCGGCAAGTCCACCGGCGCAAAAATCGTTTCGCGAATCGTGAACAGCGGATGAGAAAAGGTAATTGTCGTTGCCTCCGGCCGCACGTCGATGTTTTGCGCCAAGCCAGTCAGCGGTATCGGAATCGTTGCTTCATTGTTTTGATATGCCAATTGCAAGCCATGGCAAATTTGATACGGAAAAACCCACGCTTCAAAAACGCCGTTTTCCGTGCCGGCAATCATGGATTTTTGCCCGACGATGGAAATGGGGGCGTGAGGGCGGACGCTGCCGGCGAGGGTAATGTCGTTTTGCGCCCATAGGCCGGAGGTCAGCATCATGAAAGCGGTCAGAAGAAAAATAAACTTCACTTTTGCTCCAGTGCAAACGCTTGTAGTTTCAGCAGAAATTGTGGAGAGAAAATATATGCCCGATATGATGAAAGTCAAGAAGAAAAACGTCATCACTGGAGAGATTTTCCCGAGGCGACAACCGCAATGCAAAGCCTTAAAAAATTTAACTGCTTTAGAAAACAACCCGCCCTATCAGCTCAATCCGTTTAAACACTACTTGCCGTTCTTAAATAAAATTACTACAAAATCAACTTTATCTTAAAATAAATCCTACGGTGTCGAACACAAGATCTTCCGTTCCAGCGTTTCCAATTCGTCGCGGACTTTAAGATCGCTTTTCACCAGCGTCGCAACGGTATCAACCGCGTGAATGACGGTGGTGTGATCGCGCCCGCCGAAGTGCAGGCCAATGGTTTTGAGCGAATGCTTGGTGAGCTTTTTGGCAAAAAACATCGCAATCTGCCGCGCTAACGCCACTTCTTTTTTGCGCGTGCGCGCCCGCATCATATCGTCGGGAATGCTGTAAAACACGCCGACTTCTTTTTGGATATCTTCAATCGAAAGATTGCGATGCTTTTGAATAAAAATGTCTTTCAAGACGTGCCGCGCCAAATTCACACTGACGTCGAGGTGATACATCGACGCATACGCCAGCAGCTTGATCAAGGCGCCTTCCAATTCCCGGATGTTGTTGGTAATGTTTTGCGCGATCAATTGCACGACTTCCGTCGGCATCTCGATTTTATTCTCTTCCGCCTTCTTTTGCAAAATTGCCATGCGCGTTTCGAGATCGGGCGGTTGGATATCAACCACCAAACCCCATTGCATGCGCGAGAGCAAGCGCTCTTCAATGCCGGTAAATTCTTTCGGCGAACGGTCGGAAGAGAGCACGATTTGCTTGCCTTTTTGATGCAGCGTGTTGAAAGTGTGAAAAAACTGTTCCTGCGTCTTGCCGCGATCCATAAAAAATTGCACGTCATCGACGAGCAGCAAATCAACATTACGGTATGCCGAGCTGAATTCAACGGTGCGGTTGTTTTGAATCGCCGAGATAAATTCGTTGGTGAATTTTTCACTCGAGACGTACAGCGCCGATTTAATCGTTTTCATGCTCAGCGACAAATTGCCGATGGCCTGTACGAGGTGGGTTTTGCCCAATCCCACGCCGCCATAAAGGAAAAGCGGATTGAATGAAGTTTTGCCGGGAGCCTCGGCAACGGCAAGGGATGCGGCCTTTGCAAATTGATTGCCGTCGCCCTCAACAAAATTATTGAACGTGTAATGTGGGCTGAGTTGGGAAATCGTATCAAACCGCGGCGGCGGCACTTCAGGGGCAATGTGAACCGGCGCTTCAACGGGAGTGTCGGCAGTGGTTTGGGGGGTAATCTGAAAATCGAGGTGCGTTTCTTCGCCGCACACTTGCGTGACGGCGCGGGAAATCAATTCGCGATAACCATTTTTAACTTTTTCCAGCAAGAATTGGCTGGGAATGCTAACGGTTAGCGTTTGGTTTTCTAGTCGTAGCCCCTTGGTGGCTTGAAACCATAGCGAGAACGAAGAGTCTTGCACATTATCGCGGATCAAGCCTAAACATTCCGTCCAAGCACGTTCTGCGGCGTTTACCATAAATGCCTTCTTCCTCAGCTCGGATTGCTCACAAGTTATCCACAGGAAACTCTACAAATCATTGTGGGTCTCAGAAAAGGCACAACGATTTTCGGCTGTAAAAATCAGCTTTTACTTGTAAACAACAACCGACAGCAGGTAGTTAAATGTATTTAAAACAGCAAATAGTTTCAAGAGCATAGCGCCGAGTTGTAGTGCAAGTTGTTGAGCAAGAAAAATTTTGACCGGGCCGGGGTCGTAACAAGCGCTGAAAAAAGTTATCCACATCTTGTCCACGGGGCTTTTTTCTCTTTGGCCTTTGTGAATTTAGCAAATCGTCATATTTTGTCAAGAGGAAA
>CAYUVM010000165.1:0-8373 GCA_964447935.1 uncultured Cytophagia bacterium
CACCAGTTCGTCGCCGCTCTGTTTGATGATGATCGCGCCAAATTCTTAGTGGGTCGCAAGATCGCCGCGCGTGCGCACGGAAAATTCGCGGTTCTCGCCTTCGACGCGGCCGCCGGGAATTTCCGCGTTCTCGCGGCGAATGGCGTTTTCGATGTCCTGTGTGGTCACGCAATATGCGGCCATCTTTTGTGTCTCCAGCCAAACGCGCATGGCATAACGGCGCTCGCCGCCAAAAAAAATCGAGCCGACGCCGGGCAAACGCAAAATGCGCTCTTTGAGCACGCGGTCGGCAACGTCGGTCAATTCAAGATTCGAATGCCGCTCGCTGGTCAGCGCCAGCCAGTTGATGGGCTGCGCATTGACGTCGATTTTCTGAATGATCGGATCGTCGGCCTCGCGTGGCAGAAAACCGCGCACGCTCGACACTTTATCGCGCACGTCGTTCGCGGCTTCGTCAACATTGCGATCCAGCTCGAATTGAATCGTGATAACCGAGCCTTGTTCCTGGCTCGAGGACGTAATCGTCTTGACGCCTTCGATGGTCGAAAGCTGCTCTTCCAAAATATCCGTGATTTCGGTTTCAATCACGTTCGGGCTGGCGCCGCGATAAAACGTGACCACCGAAACGACGGGCGAATCGATATCGGGATATTCGCGCACCGGCAGCCGCAGAAACGAAACAAGTCCGAAGATGATGATCACCAGACTCATCACCGTTGCCAGCACCGGGCGCTGTATTGAGATTTCACTGAGTTTCATAATGGCCTTTAACTAAATGCAAAAAAGTATTGTAACCACCAAGACACAAAGGCACCAATAAAAATTAATTAACTTCGTGTCTTTGTGCCTTCGTGGTAAATTGCTTTTCGAGGAACCGACGAGAATTTCATTTATTACCCGTAATTGGCATCACCTTCGCGCCGGGGAAAAGCTTTTGATGGCCCGCACGAACGACCAGCGCGCCGACGGCGAGGCCACTGAGCACTTCCACATTCTCGCGCATGCGCGTGCCAAGCTCCACCGGCGTGCGCGCCACGGTGCTGTCGGCATTGATCGCAAAAACCAATGATTGATTGCCTTCGACAAAAACCGCTTCATTCGGAATGATCAGCGCGTTGGGACGCTCGCTCAATATCACGATGACATTGGCCGACATGCCGGGGCGGAATTTTGCGCCGGGATTGTCGAGGCGCGCGATAATTTTTGCGCGCCGCGTCGCGAGATCGACCACCGGCTCGACGACTTCGACACGGCCTTTCAGTTCAATATCCGGATAAGCGGTGGTGGAAACTTTCACTTCCGCGCCACGCTGCAAGTTGGCGTAGTAACGTTCCGGCGCCGAAAACATCACGCGGAGTTGTTGAATCTGCGCGAGATCGGTGATGGTTGAACCGCTGCGCAGAAACGCGCCGGGACTCACTTGCCGCGCGCCGAGAACACCGGCGAAAGGCGCGACGATGCGCGTCTTTTGCAAACGCGCACGAATCCATGCGAGATCGGCTTCCGCCACTTTCAAAGCGGCAGCGGCATCGTCCTTGCTCTGCGCGGTGCCAAGGCCTTCGTCGGTGAGGCTTTTGATGCGATTGTATGTCACTTGGCGCTGTTCGAGAATCGCTTTGGCGCGTTCTTCTTCCGCGCGCAATTGCACGTCGTCCAGTTGCGCAATCAAACCGCCTTTGGCAATCGCCTCGCCCTCGCGAAACGGCAGGCTGGTCACCATCGCGTCGATTTCGGAGACGACGGTAATCGCATCCACCGCTTCAATCGTGCCGACCGCTTCGAACGGATCGGTCACCGTGCTCGCCGTAACGTGGGCCGTTTCCACTGGCATCGGTGGCATTTGGAATCCACCGCCCTGCGCTTGTTGCTGCGAGCAGTTGGTGGTGAACAGAGAAATTAAAAATGTGGCAAAGAGAAAACTGATTGTTGTTTTCCATCTTGAATACTGCGTCATGCTGGGTTTGTCCTTTCCATGAATACATATTTTAGGGCGAATAGCGGCGAAGAGCTGCGCCTGCTTTATTAATATGCGGCAGAAGTTTCAAGATTGCAAGAAAAATTCAACGCCTTACTTGGCGCCACAAGACAAAATTTGCGTCAAAAGAAGTTTTCTTCTTGAATTTTTAAATATCACTCGAATTATACAGGCTAACATCACGGCGCCGATCAAATAACTCGTCCAGCTTCCCCAAAAGTTTTTTCCTTGCGATTGTTGCCGTTCGGCGCGCAAAATGGTGTTGAGGCGATCTTGCGCATTGGCCGCCGCTGCCGCATAAGTTTGCTTCCCCAACATCGCCTTTTCCATTTCTTGATCTAAAATCACCCACTGGTTTGCGTACGACGTCTCCGGTGCAATTTCCAGCGGCCACAGCCGCGCGTTTTCGACGCCGTGCAAAAAAATGCGATTATCAACGTGAAATGTGGTGTCATGCAAAAATTCTGCGGAACCGGCGACAGCGACGCGCGAAGGAATAAGATTGCCGCTTTTGATGGACTGCTGTTGCGCGCCGGCGCTCGCCATAAACTTTATAAACTTCCAAGCCTGTTGTTGCCGCTGGCTAAACTTCGACATCACCATATTATAAACAATCACTCCGGCTGCCGAGTTCTCGCCGCGTGGCATGGGCGCGACCCCCCAATCGAGTTGGGTGCGCGCAAAGTTCGGAACTTGCCAACGGCCCGCTGCAATCATCGCCACTGCTTCCTGGCGAAAGCCTTGGTCGGAGGTATAAAATCTTTCGGTCGGCGACGTGGTCACATGATATTTCATCGCGAGATCACCATAAAATTGCAGCGCCGCCAGCGTTTTCGGCTGGTTGAGTTGGCACCATTGCATTTCGGCATCAAAAAAATTTCCACCAAAGGCATACACAAAGGTGTAGCCCGCCATGCTGATCATGCAACCAAATTGCTTCGTGCGGCCATCGGCTTCGCGTTGCGTCAGTTTAATTGAAGTTTGCAGAAAGTCCTCCCACGTCCACGCCGAATCGGGATAGGCGACTCCCGCCTCGCGAAACAGCCGCCGATTGTAATAAATCACCATCGGCGTGTAGCCCATGGGAATGCCGTAAATCTGCCCGCGCACCGTCGCCGTTTGCAACAGGGCGGGAAAAAAATCATTCGGCTGAAAACTGGTATCGGCATCAATCCAAGTATTCAAATTTTCCAAAACACCGCGATAAGCCAGCGTGCTCAAGTCCGTACTGCTCAACAAGAAAACCTCCGGCGGATTGCCAGCGGCCGTTTGAATGAGAATTTTGCGGTCGTATTCGCGATGGTCGATATGAACGAATTTAATTTTGGGCGCCGGGTTGGTGGCATTATAAGCCGCCACCAGTTGCACAAGATTTTCCGTCTCCTCCACGGTTCCCCAAGCGGAAAAAATCAGCGCGTCGTCGTTGTGGTTTTGGCGCACCGCCAACAAGAGGACGCAATAAATGGCGCTACCGGCGAGCAGAGCAATCTGAATTTTACGCATCGACATACTTTTGAACACATTAAATGTATCGCGGCGATCATCACCACCTCTTGGGCGCTGCCGTATCAACTGATTACTGGCCCCTGAACACTGCCCAAACTGGCAGCCGAATTACTTGAACCCGGTTAACACAATGCCTTTATTAATGAATTTTTGAAAAAGTATATAAACCAGCAACGCCGGCAGCAAAGCGATCATCGCGCCGGCCATCAAGCGTGTCCAATCCGAAGCATGCGCAGTGGCGAGTTTTGTCAACCCGACGGGCAGCGGCAATCTTTGCGGATCGGAAAGCACGATGAACGGCCAAAAGAAATCGTTCCACGCATTGATAAAAACAAAAATGCCCAACGTCGCCAGCGCCGGCAACGAGAGCGGCAAAATTATTTTCCAGTAGATGGAAAAGCGCCCGGCGCCGTCGAGGGCCGCCGCGTCCTCCAATTCGCGTGGAAGCGTCATAAAAAACTGCCGCAACAGAAACGTGCCGAGTGCCGTAAATGCTGCAGGAAAAATCACGCCGGCGTATTGGTCAATCCAGCCGAAATGTTTAATGATGAAATACAGCGGAATAATCGTAACTTGTCCCGGCACCATCAGGGTGGCGAGGTAAATTAGAAAAATTTTTTCGCGCCCCGGAAAACGCAAGCGCGCAAAGGCATACGCCGCGAGCGAGCTGGTGAAAACTTGAAAAATGGTGATGCTGAGAGCGATAAATAAACTGTTGAGAAAAAAACGGCCGAACGGCAAAAGCTTCAGGACGTCGAGATAATTTTGCCAGTAAATTTTTTCGAGCGCCGGCCACCAGCGGCCATCGAAGGCATCCGCCGGTGATTTGAGCGACGTGACGAGACTCCAATACAACGGCGCGAGCATCATCACGCCGCCGAGGGCGAGAATGAAGTAGACGATGAATTTGCGCCAGTTTGCTGTAAAAGTCATGAAGTAAGCAGTATGCAGTGATCTGATGGCAAGTTCCTGAAAGTTAAATTCAAGATTACTCGCGCAGCAACAAGCAATCCGTTTCAAGAATAATGAACTTTTCTTTCCGCATAGCGCCATTGGACGAGAGTCACCACAAAAATAATCGCGAATAAAATCCACGCCAGCGCGGCGGCGTAGCCCATGCGAAACTCGCGAAAGGCTTTCCACCAAATTTCATAAACCAGCGACCACGTGCCTTTCAACGGGCCGCCCTGCGTCATCACATAAATTGGGCCAAAGAGTTGGAACGTGGAAATAAATCCAGTAATGAAAAGAAACAAATGCGCCGGCCCCAACAATGGCAATGTAATCCGAGTGAACTGCCGCCAACGCCGCGCGCCGTCAAGTTGTGCGGCTTCATACAATTCTCCGGGAATGCCTTGCAGCGCGGCGAGGTAAATGAGAATGTTGTACCCCAAACTCTTCCAAACCGTCATTAACACAATGGATATTTTCGCCAGCAGCGGCGTGCCCAGCCAATCCACCGGTGCGAGGTTGAATTTGGCCAACAAAAGATTGATGACGCCAAAATCTTTGTTTAACAACCACTGCCAGATGATGGCCACCGCAATCGCCGAAGTGACGACGGGAAGAAAATAAATCGTTTTAAAAAAACCGATACCGCGCAGCGGTTGATTGAGTAAAAGCGCGAAACCGAGCGCCAGGGTTAATCCGAGCGGCACGCTCACCGCAAAAAACAACGTGTTGCTCAAATATTGCCAAAATCCAGAGCGCGTTGAAAAAATCTCAAAGAAATTATCCCAGTCGATAAAAGTTGGTGCGGTAAAAATATCCCAGCGGAACAAACTCATCACCAGCGAAGCGAACAACGGCCCCACCATAAAAAGCGCGAACCCGGCGATGTTCGGCAGTAAGAACGCGTAGGCAATCCACCGGTCGCGTTGGGCGCGGGTTTTGAAAAATTTTGCCGCCGTGAGAAATTTATTCTCAAAAATTCTCATTGATTGTTTATAGAAATCTTGTTAATTTTAACAAAGACGAGTTTCAATATCCTTTAGAAGCGAGGCCTTGTTATGGAAAACACTCTTAATGATATCGTTCAAGAGATGAACCAGCTTGAACAACAAATGCAGAAATTTGAATGGAAATATAGCATCAAATCTGCGGAGTTTTACAAACTGGTCGTGGCTGGTGTTATCGAAGAAAGCTTTGAGCTTCATGAGTGGTTGGGGCTTTACAAGATTTGGTTAAAACGTCGCGAGCGTTACCTGCAATTGCTCAAATCGCCTTCCCCTCTTTTAAAAATTACCCGGCCCGTTAAAGATGAGTTCTTGCAATCAGAGGGAATTGCGGTATGACAGCCAGTTTGCCGGAATATGAAAATTTTATCTATTCCTTGCAAGCTCGTTTTGATTGCATTAAAATTTCTACTTTAGTTCTCAAGCGAACGAGCAATAACACGGCCCATGTTAGTGGCGTTCTCTATTTTGACAAGGATGTTACGCTCCGTATTTTTGAAGCCGTTGACTTTCTTGAGTATGAAATTTCTGACTACGGCTATGAAGTGTATCACGGTGATGAAAAACTCTATTGGTACGATTGCTGGCCTCATCCAAATGACCCGCTTTTAGCTTCGACTTATCCGCATCATAAGCACATTCCACCGGATATCAAACATCACCGCGTTCCCGCACCAAATCTGAGTTTTATAAATCCAAACTTGCCCGCATTGATTCGAGAAATCGAAGAGTTGCTTCCAGCATTATAGTCACGTGAGACCCTCGCCCGTCAATTTCTCCAGCGCTTCTAAATATTTTTGGCTCGTCGTTAAAATTACCTCGGTCGGTAAATCTGGCGCCGGCGGCTGTTTATTCCAATTTATGGAAAGTAGATAATCACGCACATATTGTTTATCGTAACTTTCCTGCGTCCGGCCAGCGGCATATTTATCTTTCGGCCAGAAACGTGAGGAATCCGGCGTGAGCAATTCGTCGATCAGCAGCATCTCGCCACCGTGCAGGCCAAATTCCATTTTTGTGTCGGCGATAATAAGGCCTTTTTGCTCGGCAATCGCCGCGGCGCTTTGATAAATTTGCAGGCACTTCTCGCGCATTTTTTTTGCCACCCCGACACCGGCCAAAACCGCGGCGCGTTCGAAGGTAATATTCTCGTCGTGAATGCCAATGGCGGCTTTCGTGGACGGCGTGAAAATCGGCGCGGGCAATTTTTGCGATTCCATCAATCCGATTGGCAGTTGTATACCGCACACCGTGCCATTGGTTTGATATTCATTCCAACCGGAGCCGGAAAGATAACCACGGGCAATACACTCAACCAACAACGGCTCGCTCTTTTTCACCAGCATGCTGCGCCCGGCTAACACGTCGTGATACGGTGCGCATTCCTTGGGAAATTCCTCAACATTGGTTGCGATGAGATGATTCGCTATCACCGCACGCATTTTTTCAAACCAGAAGCGCGAGATCTGCGTGAGCACCTGCCCTTTAAAAGGAATGCCTTGCGCGAACACCACGTCGAAAGCGGAGAGGCGATCCGTCGCCACGATCAACAAATGCTTCCCAACTTCGTACACGTCCCGCACTTTGCCGCGCTTGAGCAATTTGAGCGTGGGAAAATCCGTAGTGGTAATCACCGGCTTATTTTGACGCGAACGGCTCATGTTTGATTCCAAAGGCTCCAATTGGTGATTTGCGGCGCCCGCTTCAAACGGCCGGCCGATTCCATAAAATCGCGGCGCAGCATCTTTTCTCCTCGCCGGTTTGTGGGTGAAATTCAATGCTTCAGAATATAACATTTATTCCAATAAATTTCAAGAAGGTAATTTTCATCTTGGCGAGGGCGGAGAAATTTTGTATCTTGAAATTGTTGTGATCCTAATTTTTAAGCTACCCCTAAGGCACAAAGACACCAAGCCCGCCCTGCCAAAGCCAGAGGCGGGCCAGGGAAAATCAGTGCGATGCCTTTTTATATCTTTCGTGCCTTCGTGTCTTTGTGGTTAAAAAAATTCTTGCAGGTAACGGATTTTCAGGCAACCTCCATAAGAATTTTATTCCGCATTTTGCCTGCAATAGCAACCCAATAAGGAATTCTTTTAAAGCCATGAACACGACTCCAATAGATCTTGATAATTGGAAACATCATTTGCAAGATGAAATCGATGCGGCTTATTTATATCGCAATTTGGCGCAGGTGGAAAAGGATGAAGCGCGGCGAGATATTTATTTGCGGCTGGCGATTGTGGAAGACAAACATGTACGGCAATGGCGCAACCTTTTGCAAGAAGCGGGCGAGAAGATCGATCTCGAACAAGCCCCATCGACGCGCGCCAAGGTGATGCGTTGGTTGGCTAAACAATTCGGCCCGGGTTTTATCGCGCCGAGCTTGTTGGCCGAGGAAGGGCGCGAGGTAAAAAACTATCTCAAGCTCGCAGCGGAAATGCCGCAACAAAATGCGCGTGAAATGGCCACCGAAATCGCGCGCGAATCGGCGCATCATGCGGGCACGCTGTCCCAAATGTTGAACAAAAGCGGCGAGCCGTGGCATGCCGTCAGCTCCGGTGGCATGGTGCGCAGTGTCGTGTATGGTTTCAACGACGGCCTCACCGCCAATTTCGGCTTGGTTGCGGGCGTGCTCGGAGCCTCGGTGAATGAACACGCGTTGCTGGTGGCCGGCGCGGCGGGGATGATTGCCGATGCCCTGTCGATGGGCTCGAGCGGCTATCTCGCCGCGAAAAGCGAGGCCGAAGTTTATGAACACGAAATTGCCTTGGAACGCGAAGAGATTCGTTTGATGCCGGAGGTGGAAATGGAAGAACTGGCGCTCATTTACGAGGCCAAAGGTATGAATGCAACGCGCGCGGAGGAGATGGCCCGCAACATGCTAGCCACGCCGGAGCAAATGCTGCAGGAAAAAATTCGCGAAGAACTGGCGATTTC
>CAYUVM010000166.1:0-8338 GCA_964447935.1 uncultured Cytophagia bacterium
GGTTTTAAAGAATTAAGTTTTGTGAATGTTGGTTTACATTTTTCCAACCGCGCGCTCCAACTCCGCCAAACTCATTTCATACATGGCCGTGGCTTCATGATATTCCAATTTAAACATCTGCAACATGCGATAACTATCGAGCAGCATGAGAAAATCGGTTTGCCGGGTTTGATAAGCGGCGATGGTGGCCTGCAACGCTTGTTCGGCCTGCGGCAAAACGGAATCGCGATACAATTCCACCGACCGTTGTGCGCTTTGCACACCGAGTAATGCTTCCTGCACCATAAACTTCACCATGTTGCGCGAGTTGTTCAGCATCGCTTCTTTCATCCGGGTTTCGGCCTCGGTTTCTTCAATTCGCCCGCGATATTTTTTGCTGGACCAAAAAGCAAACGGCAGGTTGAAACCGGCCATTGCCGTCCAGCCGTTAAAACCATCGAACGGCGAAGTAACATATTTAAGCGACAAATCGAGGTCGGGCCAATATTGGTTTTTGGCCAGGGAATTGGCGGTGCGGCTCTGCGTTACGCTCAACGCATCGTGATGAATCATCGGGCGATGCGCCAGCGCGTATTGTTGCAGCTCTTCCAGATCAAAAGCCGCGGCTTTTCTTTCCGGCAAAACGGCGCGCCCAAGCGGCGATTGCGGCGGGCGATTCAAGAGAATGTTCAAACGCGCCGCGGTAATTTCTTCCTGTTGTTGCAGGGTGATTTGCTCATTGGCGAGCTTGGCCAGCTCGACATTGGCCTTCAACACGTCCTGATTCATCACGATCCCAACGGCATATCTGGCCTGCGCGATTTTGACAAAATGCTGCATCAGCGCGAGGTTTTCGTCGTTGACCGCGCGCGCCCGTTGCATAAAATAAAGCTTGAAATAGGCGACTTTAATTTGCGTGATGATATCCAGCCGCTTTTCGGCATAATCGTGATGCGCATGCTCGGCGTCGATCTCCGCAATTTTTCGGGCCTTCGCCAGCTTGCCGGGAAACGGCAACATCTGGCTGATCCCGAAATTAAAGGATTTCCATTCCGCGGTTTTAAACGGCGTGGTGCCCGGCGCTTCTTCAATTTCGATGGCGAAGCGCGGATCGTCCAATGCGCTCATTTGCGGAATGCGCGCTGCCGCGGCATGATGGCCGGCCTCCGCAGCCCGCAGTTCCGGATTATGTTGCAGCGCTTCTGCAAGCAATTCCTCAAGTGTAATCGTCTTTGCCAGGTCATCTTGAGCAAAAAGCAGCGTGGTGCTGAACAATATGATCAGCAAAAATGTGTATGTTTTCATAGGCACACCTAAAACGAACGGGCCGTTGCCGCAATACCGAATGCATTAAAAAATCGCCGCTGTGTTTTCAGGCTAAAAATATTGCCTGTAAACGTACGAGGAACGACGCCAAGCTGTTAAAAAAGAAATTGAGAGTTGGGCGCACTACGCCCTTGCAGGTGAGATTAAATAAGAAAAGTCGCCAACAACTTGTAGAGTTTATTGTCGGTAAAATGCGTGGTCGAGGTGGAAAAAGTAAATTCGCGCGCAGTCGAGACAGCGGCTGTTGCATTCGCCGTAACGAAGGGAAGCGGCGCCGCAAGATCGTAGTGGATACGCACTGGCGTAACCACAGCCGCTGGCATTGTTTCGCCCTTAGCCGGTGCACTCGTTTCACAACAGGTCATGCGGGCGGATGTTTCTGCCTGGCAACAGGGCATCGGCTTGCAGGCTTGCGCCGGCTTTTCATTGCAAGCCAACTCCAAGCTGATACCAAGGACCGGTGCGCCAAGTTGCAGCACGATAAGAGCAAGGACGGACAGTTTTTTTAGATGAGGCCTGCGCATATTTAAATGTACAATATTACCCTTTGCGGTGCAACTATTTTAACAAAAAAGTTTTTGATTTATTCCCGGTGCAATCATGAAAAATCTCCACATCCCGCCACGCAGTTTTTGAGTTCACAAAGAGTGTGCCGAAAAACTTAAGGCGAATTATCAAAAGCTTATTTCACTTTGCCAATCGCCAGCGCAACCATATTTCCTGTTTTTAACAATTAAACGCGAGAATTTTCTTATTATTAAGAGGAAAGACACAACTCTTTGCGCTGCTGTTGAAAAGCGAAATGCCAGCCCAGTTGCCGCGAGAGATGTTCCAGAATTATATGCCCGCGCACGCTGCCGCCTTTGGAATTCACGCGCGGGCTGCACACCGCAACGCCGGCAATGCCGGTGGCCACGGCGACAATCAAGCCGGACACGCCGCTTTTCGCGGGCAGGCCCGTGCGGAGAAGATGCACGCCGGACTCATCGTACAAGCCGCTGGTGGCCATCACGGAAACAACATTTGCGACCGTGCGCTCTGATAATATCGTCGTGCCCTCGGCAGATTTTCCACCGTTCGCCAAAAGCGTTCCCAGGTGCGCTGCTTGGGTGACGTCGACTTCCAGCGAGCATAAATAAAAATATGTTTCGAGAATTTCTTCGACCTCGCCCCGAATGACGCCGTTGCTTTTCATTAAATAAGTCAGCGCCCGATTGCGATCGCCGGTTGCCAGCTCGGAGCGAAAAACGTTTTGATTGGCCGCGACATGGCCACCCAGCAATTTTTCCGCCCACCGTTCCAGCCAGGCGCGCCGCGCCTCGCAATTTCCGGAAAGATTGCTGCACAGTAAAATGGCGCCGGCGTTGATCAACGGATTCGCCGGCACCGGCCCGAAAATATCTAATTGGGTCGCCGAAGAAAATGGCAGACCGGAAGGCTCGGCGTTGATCCATGAAAAAACTTTCTGCTCTCCGGCTTCTTCGAGAAAACCGGCAAGCAAAATAACTTTCGCCACGCTTTGCATGGTGAAACGATGCTGCGCAAAATCCCCCGCAACGAGCCGTTCGCCATTGCACAGCATGATGGCGGCGCTGGTGAACTCCGGCGGCACGGCGGCAAGCTCGGGAATGTAGGAAGCCAACTCGCCGTCACCGTTGGCCCGGGCGAGTTGCACGGCGTCATGGAGAACCGTTTGGATGCGATGAATGTTGAGTGTGGTGTGCATTGGTTTTTTCCTTTAAGATAATTACCCCTCGCGCCAAAGTCAAGCGCACCCGAATTTAATATGCACTATAAATGCAACACTATGGTTTGACAACTGTATCAACAAATCGACAGTGGTCTAATTTCATGCTGTGTTGCAGTTTGCTCTTGTTTCGTGTCTCGCTTCCACTTGATACAGTGTCCGCACTGGTGACAAATTTTGCGCGATGTGGAACAGTACGAAGTGTCACACCCGCATGGATAAATAGCTGAAAACGTATCGTCTAAATTGCTCGCCTCGTTGTAGCATTTGGCCTGGCATGGACGTTGCTTGAAGTATGGGCAGTTGTCCCGGCTCAAGGACTTCCCAATTAACGTAGTGGAGCTAAAGTGTGAGTGGCAAGGGCAGGAAGCTTGCAAAACATCAAGGAGATGCAGCTATGAAAACGCGGACAATTTTTCGACGGGCAGTGATCGGCAGTTGTGTTGCAACGGCAGCACAAATCTTCTCCTTTACGGCGGCATTTGCCATGCAAAATACCGAAAGCGCGCCGGCCAACACCTCCAACGCGATGCTGATGGCAGCGAATCTCAAAGTGGCGAACCCGGCGAATGAGCGCGGGACCACTCAACCGGAGATTCCACTGCTGAAGCCGGTTGATCGGGTTCCCACGGTTAGCCTGAAAAAAATGGCAACCGACAAGGTCACTTCGTTTTTCGTGCGCGCGAATGATAGCAAGCGCATCCAGCTTTCGATGCTGGTGGTTTATAAAACGGAGTTGTCTACTGCGATTCAAAAAATGTACGGCCAAAAGGTGACGCCGCTGGTGTTTTCGGTGTCCACCTTCCCAAACCGCCAGGTTAATTTTGACCCGGCAAAATTGCGCTTCGAGCAGCGCGGCCGCGTCTGGAATCCGGAGAGTGAAAAAGCCGCCGTGAATATTTTACCCCTCGATGACAATACAAAATTCGGCGGCGTGGTGAGCGATGGCGAAGTGCATCAGGGCATCGTGCTGCTGCCGGCGTGGATGAATCCGCAAGAGCCGATTACCCTGCGCTACAATGACTTTCATTACCTCGCGACCTTTGCGGAAGCGCTGAATGTGCACGCGAAATAAGTTTAAATTGACCTCCCTCCTCCCTCTATAGCGCTTCTGCAGACGGAAATCGTCGGCAGAAGACTCCAATGCAGGCATCCCCTCGTTTTGTGCTTCGGCGCAGAGCAGAGGGGATTTTTATTTTCCATATCCTTCCGGCATAAAAACAAAATCCCGCCTTCCTATCGCGGACGAGCCGCACCCAAAGAGATTAAACATAGAGAAAACGGAGCAAACAGAGATGATAATACTTGAAAGCCCTCTTTGGTTTTGCAATCTCGGTTGACGCGGTTTTCTTTGTGTTGAAAAGTCTTTGTTTTTTGCAAAGGCAGCACTCGTGACAGATTAAAGTATAGGCCTAAAATTCAAAGCAGGGGTTCGAAATTCTTCTTGCATCCTCAATTAAAAAAAGTTACTTTTCCGTGTATCTTTTGACGGATAACGCTCTTTGTTGGTCAATTAAAACTGCCGAGGGCTGGATGAAACGAATCATTTTTGCAAGCTTGAGCAGCGCGATTGCGGCGCTGCTGTTTTTTTCCAAACTCCAAAACAGCAACGCCGGCGCGTCGAAATACCCTGAACGCGCCAAACACGGTATGGTGGTGTCGTCACATTATCTTGCTTCCCAAGTCGGCGCGGAAATTATGAAAAAGGGCGGCAATGCCATTGATGCCGCTATCGCCACCGGCTTTGCGCTGGCAGTGACGCATCCTTCTGCCGGCAATATCGGCGGCGGTGGCTTCATGGTCGTGCACCTGAACGATGGTCGTGTCACGGCATTTGATTTTCGCGAGAAGGCGCCGGCGGCGGCGCACGAACGCATGTATCTGGACGCCAATGGCAACTACATTCGCGACCTGAATCACGAAGGCTATCTTGCGGTCGGCGTTCCGGGCACGGTGGCAGGATTTTCGTTGGCGCATGAAAAGCTCGGCAGCAAACCGATGGCGGAATTGATCGCGCCGGCGATTCAACTGGCGGAGAAAGGTTTCCCGCTATCCTGGGATTTAGCCGAAGACTTTCGAGATCTCGCTTCGGAGTTTAAAAGATATCCGGCCAGTGTCAAAGCTTTTTTAAAACGCGATACGGCATTTTATGAGCCTGGTGAAATTTGGCGGCAACCCGATCTGGCGAAGACGCTGCGCCGCATTCAGAAAAACGGCCGCGAGGGCTTCTATAAAGGAGAGACCGCGCGTTTGCTCGCCGCGGATATGCGCCAAAATGGCGGCTTGATAACCGAGGACGATCTTGCCAATTATCAGGCCAAGGAACGCCAGCCGATTCACGGCACGTATCGCGGTTATGGCGTTTACTCGATGTGCCCGCCCAGCTCCGGCGGCACCGCAGTGGTGGAAATGCTCAATATTCTCGAAGGCTTTAATCTGCGGGAATACGGTCACAGTTCCGCGCAGCACATTCATTTGTTGGCCGAGTCCATGCGCCGCGCCTTTGCGGATCGCGCGCGGTATCTTGGCGATCCCGACTTCAACCCGGATTTGCCGATCACCAAACTGACGTCAAAATCCTATGCCGAGCAATTGCGCCGTGGCATTAGTTTGAATCGGGTCTCACCCAGTGACCCGGCCACTTTGAGTGAAGCCTACGAGAGTACCGAGACGACGCATTATTCGGTGGTCGATCCGGCGGGCAACGCTGTCGTCGTCACGTACACGTTGGAAAATAGTTACGGCTCGCGCATCGTCGCCGCGGGCACGGGCTTTTTGTTGAACAATGAAATGGGTGATTTCAATCCGTGGCCGGGCCATACGGATTCCACCGGCATGATCGGCACGCCGCCGAATCTCGTCAAGCCGGGCAAGCGCATGCTTTCGTCGATGACGCCAACGATTGTCGCGAAAAACGGCAAGCCGTATTTGCTCATCGGCTCACCTGGCGGCCGGACGATTATCAACACCGTCTTGCAAGTGGTTGTGAACGTGATCGATTTCGATATGGACATTGCCGACGCTATTGCCGCGCCGCGCATCCATCATCAATGGCTGCCGAATGTGTTGCGCATTGAAAAATATGGCACAACGAAAGACACGCAACGGCTTTTAGAGATGATGGGGCATCGCGTGCAATTTGGTTTTTCTTCGCGCGGGCAGGGCAGCGCGATGGGAATTATCATCAATCCCAAAACCGGTTTGCGTATGGGCGCGGCCGATCCGCGCGCGCCAGATGGGGCGGCGGTGGGATTTTAAGCTCACCCTTGCTCGTACTCATTCTCTGCCGCCTACTCGCCTTTAAAGAATTCTAAGAGTGCGAAAGAGTAGAAGCAAGATGAAGAGTTTGAATAGGCGGGGAAGTTGGAGATTATATGATGAAAACAACCACAATTCACCAAACCGAACTCGTCCTTGTTGACGGAGATATTACCGAGCAAACCACCGATGCTATCGTTAACCCGGCCAATGCCGAACTGATTCTCGGCGGCGGCGTCGCGGGCGCGATTCGCCGCAAAGGCGGGCCGCAGATTCAGGAAGAATGCGACCGCCTCGGCGGCACACCAGTGGGAACGGCAGTGATGACCACCGGCGGGAATCTCAAAGCGAGACATGTGATTCATGCCGTCGGGCCGATGATGGGTGAAGGCGAGGAAGATCGCAAGTTGCGCGAGGCCACGCGTAATTCGCTGAAAGTTGCCGATCAATATAAACTCAAGAGTATTACCTTTCCCGCCATTTCAACGGGCATTTTCGGTTATCCCCTGGATCGCTGCGCGCAAATCATGTTGGCGACGACGATTGAATATTTGCGCAGCACCACCGGTTTGAAAAAAGTAGTGTTTTGTTTGTGGGGGAATGAAGCATATGTCATTTTTGATGAGACACTCAAGTCAATTGTTGCGGGCGGGGTAGATTGATTTTTGCTGCCTTAACTTTTTAGTCGTGGTGAACTTCTGCGTCGTTTTGATGCGATGGAACCCAATATGAGCCGGGGCGGCGGGGCAAACATTGGCGCGATGGAAGTGATTGAGTAACGAACGGATTCCGTTGTTTTTGCACAGAGGGAGAATCATGGCGTCTAAATTTGTACACGGATTGGGATTGTTTGATTCGACGATGATCGTCGCCGGCTCGATGATCGGCTCCGGCATTTTCGTCGTTAAAAAAAACGGCGAGCAGAATGAACGCGGCGTGCCGGCCAACGGTCTCATTCTGTAAAGCTTTGGGGCGGCGCTGCTCACGCTTTATGGATTGAATGATTGCACATGATTTACTGGCAAACCGAACTTTCGCACAATATTTTACAAAAAAATGCCGTCCGCGGATTTGTTTTCGCTATCGGCTTGCACGTATTGGCCCTCCTGCTTTATCATCTCGATTTTATTAATCCGGAGGCACTGCACCTGTCCGCGCCGCGCCGTGTACTGCCGATTGAATTGAAGCCCTACGCCGAAATTATTCGTTTGGAAACCGGCGGCGGCCAGGGTGGCGGCGAAGGCGGCGGTTCGCTCACCACGCCGATACCCGAGGTGATTCCGGCCATGCCGATTCCTGTTCCGGATGCGATGGCACCAGTTGACACGCTGGCAGCTTTACCGGAGGTATCGCCTGCTCTCGACAGTTCTAATGCCGGCGGAACCGGATTGTCCGGCAGTTCGTGGGGTTCGGGAGGCACCGGTTGGGGCACCGGCTCCGGTAGCGGCGTCGGGTTGAGCCGCGAAATCATTAAAATGCCGCGGCCGCTGGTATTGAGCATTCCGGAATATCCCCCGGCCGCGCGCAAAGCCAAAATTGAAGGCGTGGTGGAGTTGAGCATCAAAATTGATGAAACCGGCAAAGCGGTCAATGCGAGCGTTCTGCGCAATACGACAAAAAATGAAGCTTGTGCGCAAGCCGCGATCGCGGCGGCTTACAACTGCCGTTATCAACCGGCGCAAACTGCCGCGGGTCCGGACACCGTATGGGTGGCGCGCCAGTTTCAATTTTCGCTCGGCCAGTAAACGCTTGACATTGGCACTTTACGAACTGCTTGACTTTTGCGCTGCGTTTATATAAATTGAACGCCGTTATTAAAAAATTACCTTGCAGTAAAAGCTGGGCGCAAAACATAGCCGGCAATCGCAAACCACAAGCGCTATGCTCTTTGCACCCGGTTCGTTCACTCACCTTCCGTCGGAGGAGGATTCATGTCAGACTTGCAAAACGGCCGCGAAGCTTGGGCGTCGCGACTGGGTTTGATTCTCGCCATGGCCGGCAACGCCATCGGCCTCGGTAATTTTCTCC
>CAYUVM010000167.1:0-8333 GCA_964447935.1 uncultured Cytophagia bacterium
GCTTCGGAAGTTTATCTCGACGGCGCTTTGCTTTATCAATTCGGCAAAGTGGGCGGCTCGCGTGTCGATGAAGTGGCGTTCAACGCGCTCGCGCAACCGCCGAAATTCCTCGTCTTTCGCCAAACCAAGCATCTCATTGCCGTGCGCTATTCGGGCTTTAACGTGTTGCACAGCCGGCCGACGACGATGACGGAATTGGGATTCAAGACGGCCATCGGCGATTTGAATCATAGCCAAATGCTTCGCGGCTGGCATACGAGATTTTTTACGTATGTCGAAGCGTTGACGATTGCCGTGCCGTTGTCGTTTGCCATTCTGCACTTCTTGCTGTTTTTGTTCTATCGCCGCGACCGCGCGAATTTTTATTTTGCCTTGTTCACCGCGACCATTGGCCTTTGGGGATTGCTGGAGCATCGGCCTTTTTATGTCACGGACGCGAATACCGCGCTGCTTCTTCTCAGGTTGAGATTACCCTATGTCCCTCTGATGCCGCTCGTGGGGCTGCGCTGTCTCTATTCATTTTTCTATCTCAAACTTCCTCGCCAGTTCTATATTTTTGCTCTCGCCGGAATTGGTCTCGCGATATGGACGTGGTTTGCTGTTGTCTCTTGGGCCTCCGCATTCTTCTTATTGATTGCGTTGCTTGAAATGGTGCGAGTGGTTATTGTCGCGCTGCGCCGCAAAACGCCGGACGCGTGGATCATTGGAGCCGGCTTTGCCGCATTTAGCTTGAGCTTGCTCGCGGTTTTCAGCATCGGCGCTTTCTTCTATGAGATTTTATCGCTCCCGCTGGCTTACGCGCTGATTTACGGCGTTGGGGTTTTGGGCCTTCTGCTTTCCATGTCGATTTATCTCTCCCACAATATCGCCCGCACCAACAAAAGCCTCGAAGCCGAGATGAAAAAAACTTTGCAGCTCGAAGTGGACAACGCGCGCCACGAAGTGGAATTGCAAAAAGCCGCGGAACTCAAAGCCGCGTATCAAGAATTGGACGCCGCGCACACGAATCTAAAATCCACGCAACAGCAGCTCGTCACGCAGGAAAAGCTCGCCTCGCTCGGCCAGCTCACTGCCGGCATCGCGCATGAGATCAAGAACCCGCTGAATTTCGTGAATAACTTTGCGGCGCTGTCGGTGGATTTGGCGAAGGAGTTGCGGGAGGCTCTTGAAGGGCGAAAAGCGAAGGGCGATGGGCGCGAGGACTTTGAGAGTATCGAAGAGATTCTCGCTACGCTGGAGCAAAATGCCGAGAAGATCAACCACCACGGCAAGCGCGCGGACGGCATCGTGAAGAGCATGATGCAACACGCGCGCGGCTCCTCCGGCCAGCGCGAGTTGGCGGATATCAATCACCTATTGGACGACGCGGTGAATCTCACGTATCACGGCCTGCGCGCGCAGGATGCTTCCTTTAACATAACGATTGAAAAAGATTACGACGAATCGGTCGGCAAGCTCGAAGTCGTGCCGCAGGATTTGAGTCGGGTGTTTTTGAATATCATCAACAATGCTTGCTACGCGGCGCATCAGAAAGCGTTAGTGGAAGGAAAGGAGAAGGGCGAAGAGCGAAGGGAGAAAGACGCGCCCTTCGCCCCTCACTCTTCGCCTTTCGCTCCGACGCTGTCCGTGAGCACAAAAAACCTCGGCGACAAGATCGAAATCCGCATCCGCGACAATGGCAACGGCATTCCGGCGGAGATTCGCGAGGAGATTTTCAATCCGTTCTTTACGACGAAGCCAACCGGACAGGGCACGGGGTTGGGCTTGTCAATCAGCTACGACATCATCGTGCAACAGCATCGCGGGGAGATTAAAGTGGAAACGAAGGAGGGGAAGTTCACGGAGTTTGTGGTGCGGCTGCCGAAGATATAAAGATGATGCTGATCATGGAATCTTCTGCACATGTGGAGCAAAAATCCTATGCATAAAAAAAGGCTGCACGTTCTCGTTGCAATGCCGGCGATCATTTTAATGTCCTGCTTGATTGGCTCATCTCAAGCGCAGGAAGCCGGAGGCGGGCAAGTTTATCTGTCCGGCAAGCGGCTTGAAAACGAAAAGCTTGTTGATCTGAGTACCATCCCCTGGCGTTTCCACGAAGGCGACGATCCGGCTTGGGCCGATCCTGCAATTGATGATAGCGCGTGGGATTTGATCGACACGGACTTTCAGCCGGATTCTCTTTACCCCGAGATATGGCAGGGGCTAGGCTGGTTTCGGTTGCATCTCCAAGTCGATTCAACGCTGCACAACACCATTCTTGGCCTCTTCACGTATCATGCCGGGGCCTCGGAGATCTATCTCGATGGGCGCCGCATCGGCGGCTTTGGCGAGATCGGCGCCGCCGCCGAAGATGATCGAACCTATATCCCGCTTGGGCTCCCGCTCAGCATGTATCTCAACGATGACAATCGGCATGTCCTCGCCGTGCGTTATGCCAACCGCAACCTCTCTCCCCGAACGATCAACATGTACCGATACAGAGAGTATACGTACATACTAGGCGGTTTCGCGCTGGTGGTGGGGCCCAACACGGACATGGTGCATAGCTACGTGTTCGAGAAGAGCGCGCTCTATACGGACGCTCTGATCATGGGGATCCTGATAACCATCTTAATTCTTCATCTGCTGTTGTATCTCTTCGACCGCCGAGACCGGACCAACCTCTTCTATAGCCTTGCGGTGGTCTGCTTATGCATCTGTCATTTCTGCGGTCACGCGATGGGCTATCGGGTACTGCTCGTCGACGGATCGTGGAATGGGGCCTTGCTCAGAGAAGTCGGGGATAAGAGTTTTATGACGTTTTTTCTGCTTTTGCTCGCGACCTTATACTCCCTTTTCGCACCGCGCTTGTTGCGCTTTCTCTGGGGAGGCCTCATCTTCTGGGTCGCGGCTGAAGTACTCAAGTATGCCACAACAGGTACGTTCTCCTTGTTTTCCGACTCCTCCTTTCTTGTGTTGCTGCTGCTCTTCCTAGAAGCCGTACGGGTTTCTGTGTATGCTGTCTACCAGCGCAAGGAGGGTGCTTGGATTCTTGGGACGGCCATGCTAGTCATGCTGAGTGCCTCTCTCCTCTTCTTATTTACCCCCGAGCTATTTTCATTTCATGCGGTTACCCGCACCGCCGTTCAGGAGGCTCCCCAACTCATCTCGCGTCTCGGATATGTACTTTTACTGCTCTACACGCCCATTCCACTAGGCATGTCGGCGCTGCTGGCGCGGCGGTTTGCCCAGCGCAGCCGGCGGCTGGAACGTGAACTGGCGCGGGTAGAAGAACTCTCGGAACAAACCCTAGCTCAGGAACGAGAGAAGCAAGCCCTGATTGCTACTCAGAAAGAGCGACTTGAAACAGAGGTCGCTGAACGAACCTCAGAACTCAAACAATCCCTAGAGAATCTGAAAGCGACGCAGGCACAACTCGTCACCCAAGAAAAGCTCGCCTCGCTCGGCCAGCTCACCGCGGGCATCGCGCATGAGATCAAGAACCCGCTGAATTTCGTGAATAACTTTGCCGCGCTTTCAATTGATTTAGCAAAGGAACTTCGGGAGGAGCTTGCGAAGCTGAGAGCCGAGGGCGAAGGGCGTGGGGCGAAGAGCGATGCACGTGACGAGTTTGAGAGTACGGAAGAGATTATTGAAACGCTGATTCAAAACGCGGAGAAGATCAACCACCACGGCAAACGCGCGGATGGCATTGTGAAAAGCATGATGCAACACGCGCGCGGCTCCTCCGGCCAGCGCGAGTTGGCGGACATAAATCATCTGCTCGACGAAGCCGTGAATCTCACGTACCACGGCATGCGCGCCAATGAAGCGTCTTTCAACATCACAATTGAGAAAGAGTACGATTCAACGATCGGCAAACTCGAAGTCGTGCCGCAGGATCTTAGCCGCGTGTTTTTGAATATCATCAACAACGCCTGTTACGCCGCTTTTCAAAAGCAAAAGGCAAACGGCAAAGAGCAAACGGCAAATTTCTCGCCGACGCTTTCCGTCTCGACGAAAAACTTGGGCGACAAGATCGAAATCCGCATTCGCGACAATGGGAATGGCATTCCAGCAGATGTTCGCGAGAAGATTTTTAATCCTTTTTTCACCACAAAGCCAACGGGACAGGGAACGGGTTTGGGTTTATCGATCAGCCACGATATTATCGTGCAGGAGCATCGCGGGGAGATCAAAGTGGAGACGGAAGACGGGAAGTTCACGGAGTTTGTGATTCGGTTGCAAAGGGTATAGCGTCTGGCACAAAGCGTAATGAAAATTTCAGCCTGCTATTTTTCTTGTTTATTTCATGGAAATTAGCTTTTATGAATGACAACCGCAAACAAAGCTTTCAAATATTATTGGGAAAATCGGAATCAATATCAATGGAGAAACGTTTATGCTCGTGCTTGTTGTCGATGATGAGGTAGATATTGGGATGCTGTTTCAGCAAAAATTCCGGCGTGAACTCAAAGAGGGTAAGTTTGCATTCCGATTTGCGCATTCCGGCGAAGAAGCGCTCCAATTTATAGAAAGCCAAGGCGCCGCCGAGCTGGTGCTGATTCTTTCAGATATCAACATGCCGGGCATGACTGGAATCGAGCTGTTAAAAAAGATAAAAAATAAAAATACAGAACAGAAGGTCTTTCTCGTGACGGCTTACGGCGACGACGGCAGCCGGCAGCAGGCCATTGCCAACGGTGCCGATGATTTCGTCAATAAGCCAATTGATTTTGAAGACTTGAAGAAAAAAATGTATCTGGCGTTGGGAATTGCTTAAACAAACGGAGAAGAAAGATGCCGACCAAAATTTTAGTCGTTGATGACGAGCCGGATTTGGAAATCATGATCACGCAAAAATTCCGCAAGCAGGTGCGCGAGAAAGAAATGCTTTTTGAATTTGCGTCCAACGGAGCGGCGGCGCTGGTGAAACTGGAAGCACAGCCGGACACGCATGTCATTTTAACCGATATCAACATGCCGGAAATGGACGGCCTGACGTTGCTCGGCAAAGTCCGCGAGCAATATCCGCTGGTCAAAACCGTGATTGTTTCGGCCTACGGCGATATGTCCAACATTCGTTCGGCGCTGAACCGCGGTGCTTTCGATTTTGTCACCAAACCGCTGGATTTCACCGATCTCGACATTACGCTGAATAAAGCTATTTATGAAGCACACGCTTTTCAGCGGGCAGCGCAAGAGCATGATCAACTCGTGGCGATTCAACAGGAACTTGAAGTCGCGCGCCACATTCAAAAGACCATCGTGCCGCGCCAGTTCCCGCCCTTTCCCGAACGCCGAGAGTTTGCCGTGCATGCGGAGATGATTCCGGCGCGCAAAGTCGGCGGCGATTTTTATGATTTTTTTCTCATTGACGATGACCATCTGGGCTTTGTGATCGGCGACGTCTCGGGCAAAGGCGTTCCCGCGGCACTGTTTATGGCGGTGAGCAAAACTGTGTTGAAAGCCACGGCCCTGCGCGGCGTACCGCCAGCGGAATGCTGCGAACAAATCAATCGCATCTTGTTTATGGAAAGTGTGGAGGAGATGTTTGTAACCGCCTTTTATGGCGTTTTAAACACGCGCACTGGCGAAGTGGCCTATTGCAACGCCGGCCATAATCCGCCGTACATTCTCCGGCAAGACGGCCATGTCGAAGTCACCGCGAGCACGGAAGGATTGATGTTGGGCTTGCTGGAGAATTGGAATTATCAGGCTAAACAAATTGTGCTGAAACGCGGGGACGGAATTATTTTGTTTACGGATGGCATCACGGAAGCGTTGGATCGCGCCAGTAACCTTTTCTCCGAGGCGCGATTGGAGGAATGTTTAAAACGTTTCCAGCCCTCAGCGGTGCAGGGGATCGTCGCCGGCGTCATGGCCGAAGTTGAAACCTTTGCCGCCGGCGCGCCACAGGCGGATGACATGACGGTTTTATCTTTGGCGTATTTAGGCTGAGCGCCGATTGTTTAAAAGCGCGACAGCGCGATCAAAGTAGAAGGATACTTGCCTTGTTTGGAGCGTGCTTGCAGAGAGTGCAATGTAACTTTTATATTACGTTTTTCACGCGCAACGCGTGCCATGCTATCCAACTGCCCCGCAGTTCAACAATCACCAGTCCAATCGCCGTGATGATAAAAAGCGTCTGCGCTTCTCCCGCTGGTAAATGGGCCACATGATCCGGCGTGATCGCAATGAAATGATTGTACCCGCCAAAGAGAAGCGAGCCGAGCATTGAACCAAGCAGTAGCCAGACGCCGATTCGCTGCCACTGCGTCCACAACAAAACCATCGCGACCATCGGCGCGGCAATGATCACCACATAAATAAACGATTTGCCCAGCCAGGCAAATGTATCAACCCCGAGTTTCGTATGGGCGCTGCCATGCAACCACACCACAACCGCATGTGCCAACACCACCACGGTTCCATCTCGTTTTATCGTGTTTATCATTTAGCATTTTTAAAATTCGTAAGTCGTGAGTTCCAACCGATGCCCGTCCGGGTCGCTGAAATAAATCGACTGCGCGATCTCATGATCTTCAAACGCAAAGGCAATGACCCGATTCTGGAGTTCCTTTTGCGCCTGCTCAAAGTTTTTGCGGGTGACGCGAAACGCCAGATGCCGCATTGCAATCGTGTTGTCTGATGGCGCCGGGGCCGGCTGCGGCGTGGCAGTGGGAAAGAGGGCGACACAGGTATTGCCGGCGCACAGCATGGTCGGGACCTCGCCCCAAGCTTCCTGATAGCGCCTTTCAAGTCCGAGCACTTCCTGATACCACTGCACAGAACGTTTGAGATCTTTCACCGCCAATGCGACATGATCGAGGTGGTCGATTTTAAACATATCTATTCTCCGTTTTAAATCGTAGACAATGTATCAACGGTAATTTGCATTGTCAATAAAGAAATGACTTGAGTTTGTGATTTCGCGGCTATATTTTACCATGCAATCTCTTTCGAAAGGCAGAGTGTTTTGGCGACGAAGATATTTTCTCATTTTTTCCTTATATTCGTTTTTTCTATCGGTGTCAACCTGTGGGCACAAACCGAGGGTAAATATTTTCTCCGCGCCGATACGCTGAACCAATATAAACAAATCTGGCTGGGCCACCATGCAAAGTATCATGCGGGTGACGATTCGGCATGGGCAAATCCTGGTTACGATGATCATGCGTGGGAAATCACGACGAGCTGGCTTCCTCCACAAAATCTTCCGAAGTCCGGCTGGCCCGGGTGTGGTTGGTTTCGCCTGCATCTGACGCTTGATTCAGTTTTGGTCAATAAACCGCTGGCTTTTATGCTCAATCAACGCGGCGCGGCAGAAATCTATCTCGATGGCAAACTCTGGCGCCGTTTTGGCAAGATTGGCGCTTCAGCAAATGAGGAGCAAGTTTATTGGGAGCGCAATCCGCAAACGCTGGTTTTCGAGCAAAATCATGTTTGCCTGGCGGTGCGGTACTCCAATTTTTCAACGCGGCATTTTTCAGAACAAGGCACCTGGATGGGGTTCGGCATCAGTCTGGGAACAATGGACGACGCCATTGCCGCGCGAACTGCCGAAGTGCGGCAAGCTACGGTGCAACAAATTCTGGTCGCCAGCGTGCCGCTCACGTTTGCCTTGCTGCATCTGGCCTTGTTTCTTTTTTACCCGCGTCTGCACGCCAATGCATATTTTGCCATCTTCGCCGCCGGTTTTGCGTTGTTGTATTTTTGCGGCGCGCAGAATGTGTTTACCAACGATCCCCATTTTGTTTTGTTGGCGAATCGCTGGCAAGATGTTTTGGGGCTGCTCACCATCACGGCCGGCGTTCGTTTTGCGTATGCGCTTTTTTATGCGAAGATGCCAAAACAGTTTTGGCTGTTTTTAATCGGCGCGCTGGGATTCGCCCTGTGGTTCTGGCAGCATTCCTTTCGCGATCATACCCTGCTCTGGGTTTTTGTGTTGCTCAGCCTGCTCGAAATGCTGCGCGTCATCGCCGCCGCCATTCGCCGACAGCAAGAAAGCGCGTGGATTATCGGCACCGGCTTCGGCATTTTTTTAGCGGTCGCCGCGTTGATCATGTTCAGCAATCTCGGGTTCATAAAATTGGCGAGCGGCGGTTTGTGGATCATGGCGGGATTTTTTTGCTTGCTCGCTTCCATGTCGCTTTATCTTTCCCGCACTTTTGCGCAGACCAACCAGGCGCTCGAAAAGAAGTTGCTGGAAGTGCAGGAACTTTCTGCGAAAACGCTGGAGCAGGAACGGCAAAAGCAGGAATTGGAAATGCAGCGCAAGTTATTGGAAGCCGAAAACGCGCGCAAAACCAAAGAACTGGAAGAAGCGCGCCAATTGCAGCTTTCGATGTTGC